>CAINCZ010000169.1 GCA_903847195.1 uncultured Acidobacteriota bacterium
CCGCAGCGCTTTCGCTCGATCGTGGCCATCAACTATCCCGGCTGGCTGGAAGACCAGCTGCATGAGTTGCGGCTGCCCTGCCATCGCATTGCGTGGGACCACTGGTACGACTTAAAACTGCCGCGCGCGCTGGCCCGCCTGGTCGCGGCCGAAGGGGTTGACCTGATTCATTCGCACCTGCCGGACCAGAATTTCTTTGCCTGTGTTGCCGGCATGCTGAGCAAGTGCCCGACGGTAGCTACTTATCACGGACCGGTCGAATTTAAAGACTCCGGCAAACTGCGCAACGCCTTAAAGCTCAAGTTCGTGAAGCGGCAGGCGGCCGCCGTTTCCGTAGTTTGCTCCCGCGTCGAGCAGATGCTGCTGGAGATGGGGTTCGCGCCTGACCGCCTTCAACTCATCTACAACGGCATACGGCCGGAAAAGTACGAACTGTCCCGCACCGGCGCACTGAGAGCCGAGTTGGGCCTGAGTGCCGGAGTACCTCTCATCGGCATGGTCGGCAATATCCGGCTCACGAAGGGGCACGAGTACTTCATTCGCGCAGCGCACCTCATTTCTCAGGAGCATCCCGAAGCGTTCTTTGTGATCAGCGGCGACGGCCACGAAAAGCTGTCTCCGCCGCTCTACCGGCTGGTCGATGAACTGGGATTGAACGACCGCCTGAAATTTTTGGGTTTTCGACAGGATGTACCCCAATTACTCGCCGAGATGGACCTCTTCGTGCTCCCTTCCACCAGTGAAGGATTCCCATTAGTGGTGCTCGAAGCTATGGCCGCAGGCAAACCAGTTATCGGCACTCGCTGCGGCGGGGTGGAAGAGATGATCACGCACGGTCAGGACGGCCTTTTGGTTCAGGTGGCCGACCCCACCGGGTTGGCCAGCAGCATTTCGTGCCTGTTAAACGACCCGTCCCGCTCGGCGGCACTGGGACTGCAGGCCGGCCGGAGTGTGCGGGAAAAGTTTTCCGTAGGCGCGATGATCGAGCACTACGAGCGTCTTTACGAGCGGTGCACCAGGCGGGTCTCCCCCGCAGTGGACCTCAAGAGCGCCGAGGGCTGCCAATGATCGCCTACGGAGCCTTACATATTCATTCGAACTTCTCCCGCGATGGCCTGTGGTCTGTCGCCGAAGTGGCGAGCTTCTTTCGCCGCCGTGGGTACCAGTTTGCCTGCCTCGCCGAGCACTCCGATGACATGGATGAAGCGAAGACCGAGCAGCTGCGCGCTGCTTGTGAGGCGCTCTCCAGCCCTGATTTCCGGCTGATTCCCGGCATTGAGTACAACTGCTGCTCGAAGCTGCACATCGCCGGTTTCGGCTGCTCATCGCTTCTCGGACACTCCGAGCCCGTCAGGACCGCCCATGCGATTCGCGATGGCGGCGGCTTTGCCGTGCTGGCCCATCCGAGCCGGATCAAGTGGCGCGCTTCGAGCGAAACGCTCAAGGCTGTAAACGCGGTGGAGGCATGGAACGTCCGCCACGACGGCGAGTTCCTGCCTTGTGTCCAGACTCTGGACTTTTTTCTGGAGTCCAAACAGACGAACCCTGAACTGCTCGCCATCGCCGGGCTCGATCTGCACGCCCGGAAGGCCTTCTACCCTGCAAAGGTGCGGGTAACCGTGGAAAGGCTGGATGACGCCGCGATTCTCGCCGGCCTGGTGAAGGGTGCCTACGCGATCGAGAGTCCCCTTTGGAGCCTGCCGGCCCAGGGCAGTTGCGGGATGGGGCGGGCCAGCGTCCGTCCGCTGCGGGCGGTGCTGGACCAGGCGCGTTCCGCGCGCGATGGCATTGCGCCTCTAATCAGCAAGTTTGTCAAAGCGGAGGGCGTGTGAACGCATTCCAGTGGCTATTCTGGATCGCGCTGGCATTCTGCCTGTATACCCTCTTTGGATATGCCGCCGCCTTATTCGTGCTTGGCAAGTTCTGTCGCCGGAATCGCCTTCGCCAGCCGATCGAGCCTACGGTCTCGATGCTGATTGCGGTACGCGGCGGCAATGGAGTAATCGAGCAGAAGCTCAAGAACTGTATCGAACTGGATTACCCGGCCGATCGCCTTGAGATCATCATCGCCTGCGACGGAGAATCTCCCGCAGTGGAAAAAGCGGTTGAGGCGCTGGCGAGCCCGCAGGTGAGGCTGGTGACAACCGCTGCGTTCGGAAAGTCCTTCGCCCTGGGTGCCGCGCTGGAAATCGCCACCGGCGAGATAGTCGTCTTCACCGATATTGGCGTCACGCTCGACACGAATGGCATACGCGAGATCGTCAGCAACTTCGCGGATGCGAAGGTCGGCTGCGTCAGCAGCGAAGATGTTACGGCGAGTTCTCCCGGCAACGCGGAACCTGCGTATATCTCGTTTGACATGCGCCTGCGCCGCATGGAGTCCAGTATCTGCTCGCTCGTCAACGCCAGCGGCTCGTTTTTCGCCGCTCGCCGCGAGTTGTGCCGCAACTGGGACACAACCATGAGCAGCGACTTTTTTATTCCCCTGCGCTGCATTGAGGCGGGATTTGAGGTCGTCACCGACCCCAATGCACGGGGCTACATCGGCTCCGTCAAGGCCAACCAGGAGTTCGCGCGCAAGGTGCGCACCATCGTGCATGGACTCGGCGTGCTCTTCAGCCACGCGCGGCTGCTCAACCCGTTTGTGCACGGGCTGGTGGCGTGGGAACTGGCCAGCCACAAGCTCTTCCGCTGGCTGCTGCCATGGGGACTGCTGGTGCTGCTAATTTCCAACCTCTTGATCTGGAATCACGGATGGTTCTATCAGGCAGCCCTGATCGCTCAGGTCGCCATCCTCGGCTGTGGCGCGCTCGCGCTCCTGTGGCAACCGCTGCGCAACCTCGGGCCGTTTCAGCTTGTCGGATTCGTGCTGCTGGGAAACATCGCCACAATAAAAGCCTGGTGGAAATATCTGAACGGGGAGCGATACATCAGTTGGCAGCCGAGCCGCCGTTAGATGTTGGACGCGAAGCTCACGGAAGGTTTTTCACGATATGCGGACCCAAAACCTTACTAATTCCGAGTGGCAACTTCTTCCAGAGGCGAACCGCCAACTGGTACTTGGGATTGTTCGGGTCCAGGTCTCCCGCCTTGCTTCCGTCCGCTGCCCAGTGCGCCCAGTAGAGAGGCACATCCTCGGTATCCCAGAGTTGCTTGAACTTGTGCGTGCCGCTGTCGCGCGTGGACCGTCCCAAGTCCAGCCAGCGGAACCCTCTTTCGCCGGCGACTTTCAGGTTGGTCCAGTAGAGCAGCATGTTCGGCTGGAGCGAAAGAAAGTCCCAGTTCGAGCACATCCAGGTCGCTTCCATCGTATCGCGGAACGAGAGCAGCAGCGCGGCAGCAACCGGCTCACGCTCACGGCGCACCATCACGATTTCGCTGTCCTGCGGAAAAGCCCGGAGAATCTCGGAGAAGAACCGCTTGGCGTATACCGGAGTTCCCAGGTCGCGCATATTGCGGGCGTAGAGCTCATAAAAATCGTCGAGTGCAGCTGCGCCCTCCACCGCCGAGTTGAGGCCGGATTTGGTGGCCTTGTTGACCTTGCGCCGGTTGTTCCCGTCCAGCGACTTCCACATCGCGTCCACGTCCGATGCGACCGCGCGCACACTGGCGACTTTGTGTTCTCCCAGCGGCAGATCGAGGTCGCAATGGGCGCGGTAACGCAACTGCAGATAACGCGCATGGCTCCTGCGGACAAGTTCGATCGCATGGGCGACCAGGGCACGCTCAACCTCGATGGAATCCGCCAGGGCGCCTCCGGCGTTCAGGAACGGCAGCGAGGTGAAAAAGCTCCCAAATATCACGCTCTTCTGCCACGCCAGCGGCAGCAGGCCGACCACGCGGTCCGCCTCTCTGGCCAGCAGGTAGAAGGTGCGATGTCCGAAAGCGTTTTCAATTACCGTCTTCCAGGCCCAGCGGTGACAGTGCGTCGCACGGGGGTGCTGCGCCACATAGGCGTCCCACGTAGCCTGCATTTCTGGTCCAGCGGAAATAATGGTCAGAGACATTTTCTAGCTCAGCCGGGCAGGACGTTCGCTGATGCTCAAGCTTCCGACCGCAGGCAGCAACCCGAGCGGAATGGTAACACACGGCACTCATGCCTGCGTGCCGAGGATCGAAGTTCATGACTCTTTCTTTGCAACAATCGACGGCCAGCGCCCTGCTCCACCCACACCTGTATGCCCGTGCGCAGGCAGAAGGCGCTCCGCAGCGCGCTTCGGTTTGTCACCTCATTTCGGGCGATCGTTGGGCGGGTGCGGAATCACAGGCGGCCGGACTGCTGCGAGCGCTGTCTGACCGGCAGGACGTCCAGGTTTCGGCCATCGTCCTGAACGAAGGACGGCTGGCGGAAGAACTTCGCCATATGGATATAGAGGTCTCCGTCATACCGGAAGACCAGAACAGCTTCCGGGAGATCTTGTCGAAAGCCGAGCGCATTCTGCGTCAGCAGCAGCCCGAAGTACTGCACTCCCATCGCTATAAAGAGAACCTGCTCTCCCTGCTGCTCGCCCGACGCTGCGGCGTGCCTTTCACGGTTCGCACGCAGCACGGTTTTCCCGAACCGTTTCAGGGTCTCAGCAACTTGCGCCACACCGCGCTGCAACTGCTGGATCGCGTGACCGGGAGGCTTTGGGCGGACCTCGTGATCGGCGTCAGCACAGAAATGATGCCGCGATTACGTTGCACCTATGGCCGCCGTGCAGTGCGCGTGCGGAATGGAATCGATTTGAGCGCGGTTCATTCAACCTTGAGCCGCGAGCAGGCCCGCATAAAACTCGGCCTACCGGCAAGCGCCCCCGTCATCGGCCTGGTGGGCAGGCTGGAACCAATCAAGCGTGGCGACCTCTTTCTGCACTCGGCGTCGCTGTTCAAGCAGGACGTTCCGGAGGCACATTTTGTCATCGTCGGGTCGGGAAGCCAGAAGCACCTGCTGAAGCATCAGGCAGCGACCGCAGGGCTCGGCGATTGCACGCATTTCCTTGGACACCGGGAAGATGTTTACGACGTCCTCAAGGCGCTCGACGTTCTCGTAATTTGCTCCGATCATGAGGGGCTGCCGATCGGACTGCTGGAGGCGCTCTGGCTTGGCGTTCCGGTGGTGGCGCGCGGCGTAGGCGGCATCCTCGAGGTGCTGGGCAACGACGACTGCGGGTTGGTGACCACCTCGAGTCCGGAACACATAGCTCATGCCTGCCACAGAATCCTGCACGACAGCGTGTTGCGTGGTCACCTGCGGCGCAATGCTGAAAGGCGGGTGTTTGAGGAGTATTCCCTGCCCTGGAGCGCCGATGGTGTCGTCTATCTGTATCGGGAACTCATCCTGAAGGGGCAAATGGAAAACGCATGATGGACCTGATCTGGTTGTCGCATTTTATTCCGTTTCCGGTGCGCGGCGGTGCGACCCAACGCAGCTACAACCTGCTGCGGCAGGCGGCAAGACATTTTCGGATCACACTCGTCGCATTCAACCGCCCCGAACAGCCGCCGGAGATGTTGGCCGCGAGCAGGAGAGAGTTCGCGAGCTTCTGCCATCGGGTCGAGTTCCTGGAACTTCCGTTCGCGTGGAAGGGCCTGCATTGGTGGACCAACCTGGCGATGGCGCCTTTTTCTTCTGACCCCGTCTCGGTGCTGGCGTACCGCTCCCGGCAGATCGAAGAACGCTGGCGCGGCATCCTTTCGCAATTCCAGGATGCCGTCGTTCACATCGACAGTTCCGACCTCGCCGCACTGGTCGGCTGCGCGCAGCAGTTTCCGGTCGTAATCAATCACCACAATTGCGAATCGGCGATGCTGCAGCGCAGGGCATCACTCGAGCGGAACCCGCTCAAACGCTGGGTGCTGAAAGGGCAAGCCGAGAAGCAAACCGACCTGGAAGCGAAGCTGCTGGATCGCATCGCGGTAAACCTGACGGTCTCTGGCGAAGACGCCGCTTCGCTGGCTGAAGTCAATCCCGAGGCGGTATGTCGGGTAGTGGATAACGGCACCGACACGGACTTCTTTCACCCCGCCCACGAGCTGATCGAAGAAAACACAATCGTCTTTGCCGGATCCTTGCGCTGGTATCCGAATCAGTCGGGCCTCATGTACTTTGACCGCGAAGTGTGGCCGCTGCTGAAGGCACGGTGCCCCGGCATTCGCTTCATCGTCACCGGCCAGAAGCCGCCGAAGTTTCTGGCGGATTGGGCAATGTCGGATCCCCAGATCATCTTCGTCCCGGGCCCAGAAGACATACGCCCACTCATCGCGCGGGGCGCGGTATATGTTTGCCCGATCATCGACGGCGGCGGGTCTAGGCTCAAACTGCTGGACGCGATGTCCATGGGTAAGGCGATTGTGACCACGCAGATCGGCGCGGAGGGATTGCGCACCGGTGATGGCGTTCACCTGATGACCGCGCACAACCCGCTGCAGTTCGCCGAGATGGTTCAGGCGCTGCTGGCCGATGCCGGCAAGCGGCGCTCTCTTGGCACTGCGGCGCGCCGCTGGGTTACCGAAGAATACAGTTGGCCAGTAATCGGGGAGCGCCTGCTTGAGGCCTATGATCTCGCGCTCCGGCTTCACGATCGAGAGCGGCCGCAAATGGCCGGCTGAGTTCACAGTCAGACGGCAGACGAGCGCAAGGAATAGAAGTTCAATCAAGTGATTGTGGAGAAGTCAGCTTTGGCGACCGGCAATGTCTACCAGATGGCCACGACGGGCGGCGTAACTAAGCCGCAGCCCTCGCCATTTCTTGAGCGGTCCGACTGGGGATTGGACTTCATTGGACTGCTTGCCTACATCCTGGTCGAATACACGCGCCTGCCTACGATGTATCCCGTTCTGGCGCCGCTGCAACTCGGAAAGGTAACGCTGCTGCTGGCTATGCTCGGCGCGCTGGTTTCGCGCAAGCCTGAACTGGCTCGCGGTAACGGCATTCTGAAGGCGGCAATCGCCATGATTGGTGCGGGCGCTTGTCTGTCCGCCCTTAACGCTTATTACCGGGTGTTGCCCGTATCCGATCTCTGGAACATCCCCGAGCAGATCATCATCTTCTTCATCGTAGGCAGGTTTGTCACCAGCCGCTGGCGCGAGAAGGCCTTCTTTTTTCTGTTCCTGCTGCTGAATTTCAAGATCGCGCAGCACGGACTGCGCGTTTACTTCGTGGAGCATGCCCGCACCACCGACGAGATGGCCTTCGTGAAGTTCGGCATTATCGGCGGCGGCGGCGGATTCTACGACAACTCGGCCGACCTCGGCGTCGCCATGTGTGTGGTCTTCGGCCTGACCCTTGCCCTCATGCAGGCAAAGTCGGGCAAGAAGAGCCGTCTGTTTTATCTCATCTGCATGCTGGCGTTTGGTGCCCTGATCCTGGTCTGTGGCTCGCGCGGAGCCATTGTGGGCGGAGCCGCCGTCGTATTGACAGCATGGATCAGAAGCCCCAGAAAAGCCTTAGCCATTCCGGTGCTGGGGTTGTTCATCCTTGGGTTGATCTTCCTGATGCCGCGGGCCAACCGCGAGCGCTTCGAGTCGGCTTCAAACTATAAGCAAGATCAGACGGCACTGCATCGGGTTTTGCTCTGGGGAGCCGGCATTCGCATGTGGTCCGACTATCCCGGGCTGGGAGTGGGCCCATCCAATTTTCAGTACGTTCGTGCCGCCGAATATCCTATTGGCGACCAAGAACTCGAGAAGCTCGCCTACGTCTGCCACAGCCAGTACATCCAGATTCTGTCGGAACTGGGCGCCTTCGGCGCCATTGGATTTGTCATCCTTGTAGTCGCGTTCTTCCGCGTCAATTCCTCGATACGGCAGCGACTGCTCTCGCGCGGTGAAACTCGCCAATGTTGGGAGTACTGCATGGCGACGGGGCTTGACCTCGCCATGATCGGCTACCTGGTGAGCGGGGCATTCGTCTCGGTGTTCTGGTACCCGCATATCTGGCTGCTGAGCGGTCTGGCCGTCGGCCTGAACAGCGCAACCATCCTTAGACCCGGCGAAGCAGAGGGGAAGAAGACCGTCCCGGTTTACTACACTTCACTCCAGCCGATCAAGCGCTAAGCCTGGCCACACACAGGGGCCTCGGCTCTTAACGCTGGCATTATCGCAGCAGTGAATTATCATCCGGCGAATCGCAGCGGCCGAATGCAACTGGCAGTAACGCGCACTTTCTTTGCGGTCGCCTGAGCTGGAAGAGGGCTGGCCCGTGGCCAGCCCTCTTCCAAAGCCTCAACATCGACCAGCGTTCATTCCGAGAAAGTGCGGGAAGCTCAGGGCACTGCCAACATGGTGGCCCACGGGTCCACTTTACGATTCCTGCCGACAGCAACCAGTCTCCCAAAAGCGCGGCCGGTTCTTCCATATCGTGCGAATCGAAGCTGTCTTTATGTTCCCGATCGGTCCCTTTCGTGCGCAGGTTCTGACGTCGCCATTCGCCTGCAACTGAAAGCTGGTGGCGGCAGAACAGAACTCGCCGGGATTGACGTGCGATTGCACCGTCAGTTGCAGCGGCGCTGGGTTCTCGAAGTAGTCTGCCATGAGTCGCAAGTGCTCGTAGGTGTTTACGATAGGAAGTCCTTGCTTCTTGAGGTCTTCCAGCTCTCGCAAGACAGCCTTGACTTTCACCAGATCGCGCGGCCAGTTATCGCAATGCTCATACCAGTTGAGGTCCGGAGCGGTGTTGTAAGTCTGCTCGATTGGCTGGTAAAGAACTTCAACCTTGTTGTCCGCCGCATAGCGCGCAACCGACACAACCTCATCCAGATTCTGGGCCATGATTACGGTCTTCAGCATCAGCGAATACTTCAGGTTGTGTTCCTGCCTGGCACGAAGTAGAGTCTGGATGCTTGCAGTGGTCTTGGCGTAAAAGTCGTCCCGGCCGCGTACTATGTTGTGGCCGCGCTCTTCGCCGTCCATGGATATCTTCACCCGCCAGGGCCGCGCCATAGCCAGACTCTGCATCTTCGCTTCGCCGCTCCAGTATCCATTTGTCAAGACCTCGACAAACAACCCCAGCGAACTCGCGTGCCGTACCAGTTCGATTGTGCTGGGCTGCAAGAGCGCCTCTCCCCCAGTGAACGAGATCTGGACCGGACCCAGCCATTGGCGAAGATCCTGCAGGCAGTCCTTCAACTGCTGCAGCGTGGGTACGTCCTCGGCATCCTTGTTCTTCCAGATATCACAATGGATGCAGCGCGCATTGCAGTGTTCCGTGAGAAGAAAGACGACGGTTACCGGACGGCAGTGAGCAGCGTACCGACCGCCGGCAAACTTACGCAACCGGTAGTTAGCCGCGCCATGAATACGGTTGTATAACAGGTTCATTCTCGACGCTCCCTCTTAGGCCGTTCCCCGCCATGTAACCGTCATCGATCTGCTGAACGGCCGCACCAGGTCGCAAGATTCGTCCGAATTACACAGCAGTTCCGCGTAACGTTCCGCCATGAGGCGTACGTCGAAGAACTCCTCGACATGGCGCCGCGCGGAATCGCCCATCTTACGCCGGCGGCTTTCGTCGCTCAGCAGCATCAGGATGGCTCCGGCAAACGCCGTCGCTCCACCACCCGTCAGGAGTCCGTCGAAGCCGTCGCGAACAAATTCCGGGATCCCGCCGAAGCGGCTGGCGACGACCGGGACGGAAAACGACATCGCTTCCAGCAGCACCAGCCCACACGCCTCATTCCAGCGCGACGCCAGGCAGAACACATCCGTGGCATGGTAGAACCCTGAAGTGATGGGGTCTGCGATCGACCCGGTGAAAGTCACATCGTTCGCAATGTTCAACTCAGCCGCGAGCCTCTCGTACCGGGGTCGCTCATTGCCGTCTCCGCCCAATACGAAGTGAACGTCGTCACGCTCGCGCAGCACTTCTGCGGCTGCCGTCAGGAAGATATCGACACCCTTTTCGTCGACCAGCCAGCTGAGCTGCGAAACGACCTTCTTTTGCTGCGGGATGCCGTACAGCCGGCGAAACTCGTGGCCCGAGGCCGAACGTACCCGCCGCATAAGATCGATGCCGTTAGGGACAGCGAAGATCGGGGCGCGGTGCAGGTCTTCCTGCTGGCTGCTGCCGGCTACGAACTCACTCACCGCGATGACGGAGCTGACCGGGTACGTGATGAGCCTTGCCGCCAGACCCTTGAGATATCCTCCCGCCTCGTCGCCCTGCACGCGGGATGCGTGGTCGTTGTATACGACCCGCTCGACACCCGCCAGTTTGCAGAGCCACGGAAGCGGGCGCAGAATGCCTCCGAAGGAGTAGACAACGGTCTGGGGCCGGAGCGTTTTTAACAATCTCCACAATTCCCGCATTGATGTCGCCGAGAACTCGCCCTGTTTGCTCAGGTGGACGAGTTGAGCGTTCGGTCGATCCAGCAGTGCACGGACCGCTTCGCTGGGTTCGCTCGAGAAGCAAAAGGCGATACTGCGTCGCCGTCGTTCCAGGGCCGTGGCCAGATGCTGCGCGAAGAGCTCGATGCCACCGACTTTGTTAGGGGAAATTGCAATGAAGAAGAGCACGTCCACCGGACTCTTCATTACCGCGAGTTCACTTGCCGCCCTATCCATACGGTGCTCCTTCGTCCTCGCCAGCCCCGGCTTCTCTTCTCAGCTGGCGAAAGCTACACGTCTTGCGCCCTTCGCCTGCATTACGGATGATTGCAAGATCGTTTCCAACTTGTTTGCCTTATCCAGCCACGCGTAACGGCTGATCACTGTGCAGTAACCGGCCTCACCCAGGGCACGGGCCAGCGCCTGATCTCGAATCAACCGCACCGTCTGCGCGGCAAAGGTGCTGGCGTCCCTGGCTATCAGCACGTTTTTTTCGTGGTGCACTTCCACACCGGCGCAACCGAGCGGCGTTGCAACGATTCCCTTCCTCATCGCCCAGGCTTCCAGCACCTTGTTCTTGATGCCGCCGCCGGAGATGAGCGGAGAAACCACGACCGCTGCCTGTTCAAGATATGGGCGAATGTCCGGGACCCATCCCGAGACGGTAATGCCGGGGTGATGGCTCAGTTCCTGAATCGACGGGTGCGGATCGCTGCCCGCGATGGTCCAATGCACTTCCGGATATTCCCGCTGAATGCCCGGAAATATCTCCTGGGCAAAGTAGAGACATGCAGCCACGTTCGGCGGGAACGACATGTTCCCGGTAAATGCGAGTTCGCCATCCTTGACCGGTATGCCTGCGGGGCGGAAGTAATCGGTGTCCACGCCGTTCGGCAGCGCCACTGCTTCCGAACCCCGAGCCACCCGGGTGAGCGACCGCGCGTTTTCTTCCGAGACCAGCAGACACGCCGCCATCTTGCGGCACCACCGCCGCTCATAAGGAATAAGGCTCACGGCGCGCTTGACCGTGCGAAGGAATTCCAAGCCGCGTTCTGCCGGTAGTTCGCGCAAGGTTGCGAGCACTGGCTCGTCCACTAGGTCGGCCACTACGGGCACCCTAATCTTCGCGGTGTACTGCAACAACTCGGCGCCGAACAGAATCACGGCGTCGAACTGCTTCTCCAACTCCCGGTCGACTGCCCGTTGGAACTCCGGCTGAAAAGGATACGGCCGGCCCGGACTGACCATCGCAAGCAAGCGCCTTCCCCTGCCTCGTAACGGTTCTGCCGGGGCAAAGTTATCTCCGCAAAGCACGCTGATCTCGTGCCGCTGCTGCAAATAGCGCAGCAGATGATGCATCCGCAGTCCGCTACCATGACAGAGCGCCCTGGAGTCGGCTTGCGACAGCACCAGGAGTTTGAGTTGCCGCCAGTCGGCCGATCCCTCGATACGGCTCGCAGCCGATGGGAAATGCTCGATGATGTCTGCCGTCGCGTGCTGCATGACTAGCTCCCCGTCGCAGGAAACAAGACGCTGGTTACTTTCGGTGCTACGGAGCGGACAAAGTGAGTCGCCAACTGCGCCGCACGATCTTCACTCAGGCTGCGGGAAATCGGCACACTGATGCGAACGATCGCCCCATCGCGATCCTGCCGTCGAAGCGAATCCCAGAGCAGGTAGAGTTTGCCCCCGTACTCGTCGGCAATGATTCGTTTGCGCGATTCATACCAGTAGAGGACCAGCATCCGCTTGCCGTCTCGCTGAACGAGGTACCGGTTCACTTTTTCCTGCCGCCCGTCGCCAAAATCGGCCGTCATCAACGAACTGGATACCGGCTCCCACCCTGCGCCCGGCAGACAGTTGCGCGGCGAGTGCATGCTCTCTCCGGCCCGCTGCGTTCGGTAATAGGCGATGTAGAGTTGCACCCGATCTGCCGGCGCGACTTCGTAATCGCGCACTAGGACGCCATCGGCACGCAGGACGGCCAGCGTTTCGGCGGGCAGATCGCGGTCGCGCACCGTCCGCCATTCGCCGATCTCGACCGGCATCTGCTCGAGCCGCGGGACCACCGCCGGACCTTTCGCCCGGTCCAACCAGATGCGAACACCGTAGGCCAGCATCAGAACACACACAATTGCAATCAGTCGCTGCTTCAAGCATCACCCCCCGGTTCGTTCGGCAGAAGCAGCCGATGCATATAGGAAAGCTCGGCCGAGAGTATGAGGAACGAAATAACAAACACGAACCAACCCTCGAACGAGTGCCAGACTCCCTCGATGAAAGAGCGCCCAGCCCACTGGCTCAGCACGCCGGTTCCGGTGACGCGCAGCGCGTTAGCAAGGATGGCCACAAATGCCGCCGAAGCCACGAAAAATGTCCGACTGCCGAAGCGCAGGCGCGAGGAACTGACTAACACCAATGCAAGCGCCAGCATGCTTGCCAGCGACCGCAGCCCACTGCACGCCTGGCTCACATTCAGCAGCTGGTGCGGGAGTTGAAGGGTGTTCCCGTTGCGGAACACGGAGAAACCCAGCAGCCGCAGCAGCACCTCTGCAACCCAGGAAGAGACCAATTGCAGCGGCATGGAAATGTGCTGCAGGACAATCGAGGGAAGCGGAATGCAAAGCTGAAGCAGGCACAGCGGCAGAAGCAAACGCCGTAACCACCCCCAGCCGGCAACGCAAAGAACGACCCCAGCGAAGAACACCACCATCGAACTGCGTTGCAGGAAGAACTCCGCCGCTGCGTATCCGGCGATGAAGAGGACCTGCGACAGGAAGACCAGCGCCAGTCCGGATCGCGTGTCCGGCTTAAGCTCGGTCTCGAGCAATGTGTCGCGCCTTCCCCAGATCACGTATGCGATTGCGATGGGAGAAAACAACCCGAACGAATAGTCGGGATCGGTCCACCAGTCGGTCGCCAATCCGATGAGCGTGCTTCCGTAACAGAGCGCAAACACCAAAGCCAACGCGAACCACACGACCACCTGGGATCGCGCGGGCATTGCCCGGGGCTCGGGTGTCGCGGTTGTACTCGGATGCAGGCTCAATCGAACTCCCTTCCACCTAGCGAGCGCGCATGACCTCTTGGGTCTCGTCCCGGCTGCGCAACGCTGCGTTCAACTTCAGCGCCGACGCCATTTCCTGCCGGGCTTCTTCCTTTTGGCCGCTGCGCTGGAGTGCGACCGCGAGGTGCAGCCGGTACTCTCCGCTCTTCGGGTCCGCCTTAACTGCCTCCCTCAGCAGCGGGATGGCGAGACTGTTATGCTGCCGCCGGACGTAGATCCAACCCAGCGTGTCGGTAACATTCGCCACCCGAGGCATCGCCAACCGGGCGCGCCGCGCCAGTTCCAGCGCCTTGTCCATGTCGCCCACGGAGTCTGCATAAATCCACGCCAGGTTGTTGGCCGCCACGCCGGAGTTCGGCGCTATGTCGAGCACGCGATTATAGAGCTCCTGCGCTTTCTTGACATCGCCCTTCTGCTGGTAGAGCATGCCCAGCATGTTCAGCAGGCCGACGTCGTTCTTCCTGATTCGCAGGGCAGACTCGTACGCTTCAATGGTCTCCGATAGTTGCTTCCTGCGCGTGTAGATTGAACCGAGCAGCACATACGAAGTGAAGTTGTCGGGTGACTTTTCGATGGCAGTCCGCAGCAGCGTCTCCGCGGAGTTCAGGTCGCCAATTTCGGCAAGCGCCTTGCCGGCGATGTTCAACAATTCAGGCGATTTGTCCCGCTCCAGTTCGGTGCGGATGCGCTGTTCCGCCTTTGCTTTGCTGCCGTTGGCAATCAGGGTCGAGGCGATGCCGTCCAGCGCGTTGTAGTCCTTCGGATCCAGTTCGCGCGCCTTTTCAAAGAAAACAATGGCCTCGGCAGGACGCTTCTGTATCACCCGCAGCACCCCGAGGCGCGTGAGCGCCTCCGACGATTGCGGCAAGGCCGCCGCATGGGCCTTGAAATTTGTTTCCGCATTGGCATAGTTGCCCTGATCCAGCCAGGCCTGCCCCATCAGCAGCAGCACGTCAGCGCGGCGGGGATCCTGTTGCAGCACCATCGCCGCATAGTTCAAGGCCGCCTTCGGCTGACCGCGGCTCAGCATCATATGCGCCAAAGCAACGTAGGCGTTCACAAAGCGGCGGTCGGCGCTGATCGCGGCTTCCATTTCGCTGACGGCGCGTTGCAGGTTGCCCATCTGGCCGTGCGCGGTTCCGAGCAGGTAGTGCGTCGTCGCTGAATTGCCTTGTCGCAAGGCGTTTTCCAGTACGTCCGCCGCCTGTTGGTACTTGTTGCGGCCGAGCAGCAGGCGCGCCTGCATCATGTGCACATCCGGGCTGCTCTTGCGCTCCTTCAGCAGCGGAGCCAGCGCAGTCTCGGCCCGCTCCAAGTCGCCCTGAATGGCCGCGATCTCCACCAGTTGCAGACGCGCCTGGAAGAACTCCTTATCCTCACCCGCAATCTTTTCGCAGATCCTGCGCGCTTCCTCATAGCGACTCTGCGCCATGTAGAAGTTGGCCAAAGCAAAGCGCGATTGCGTGGAGTTGTTCTGCAATTGCACCAGGGTCTGGTAGACCTGCTCGGCCTCTCCGCTGCGCTGCCGCAGTCCAAGGAACTGCGCCAAGGTCAGCAGCGCTTCCACCGATTGGGGATCGTCCTTGACCGCTGCACGGTACAGTTGCTCAGCTTCGTCGTTCCTGCCTCGGGTGAGATAGAAAGCGGCCAGCGCCTTGCGGCCATCGAAGGAGCTGGGTTGCAGGGTAAGTGCTTTCTTGAGTTCAGCTTCCGCCTGTTCATGCTTGCGGAGGGAGGCATAGACCACTCCGAGATTCAGGTGTATTCCCATCATCATCGGATTTTCGCGGCTCAAGGCCTCCAGTTCCATGACGGCCTGTGCCCCCATGCCGCGCGCCACGTTGGCGTTGGCCATTAGCAGCCGGGCTTCAAGGTGGCGTGGGTTCAATGCCACCATGGCCTTGGCGATCTGGAGCGCATCATCGTACAAGCCTGCTTTCAGGTACAGTTGCCCCATCGCCAATCGCGCCGCCTGGTTCTGCGGAGCCATGGCCAGAACCTGCTGAAACTGCTGTCCGGACTCGCGGAACTGCGCATTTTTGGCATAGGCCTGGCCTAGCCTTAAATGCGATTCCTCGTACTTCGGATCAGCTTTGACGGCATTTTTGTATTCGATAATGGCTTTTTCAATCTGGTTCAGTTGCACGGCCTGATCGCCGCGGGCGAGCGCCTGATCTCGCACCTTCACCGGGTCTCGCGAACAACCCGGCAGCAGGACGAGCAGGGCTATGGTGGACAGGCATATTCTTGTTGCAACACTGGCTAAAGCCCATCGCGGCATGTTCAGTCTCTCCAACGCCGAATCCGAGTATCGATAGGTTGATTGCACTTTCGGGACCAATGTGGGTCACGGCGTGAAAAAATCGGATATTCAGAGGCCGCTGGCTCGAGTTACGCTCGATCAAGGCGGCGACAGGCGCCAAGCCATGGAATCGCTTCGAATTTCGCCACGATGCGGCTCGTAGAAGCTCAACTACCACAGAGTGCATGGGATTGTCGGCTGGGATCAGGCCGCGCTTTGAGCGCTCAGTGGCCAGTCATGCCACCGGAGCCGCATTTTGCATCGGCTGAATCTGAGGTCTTTCTGCGGATGTCCAGTAACAAGACTATTGTCTGGAATCTGAACGGGATCATTCCGGGGGCGAGAATTCGCTTCCACGCCAGCGCAGTGCCGTCTCGCTAGCACAGATAAATCAACAGCTTGCGATCGAAATCGCCGCCTTAACGCCGCTTACGGGAACCGGACGCGCAGCATCGAAAAGTCGTCTTCCAGCGTATCGGCCTGGCGCATCTCGCGCAGCAGGGCATACAGCGCATCCATCTCGTTTTCGGGGGCCTTGGCGAGGTAGTCCGCCAATTCGTCCAGCGTCCACATGGAGCCGTCCGGACGCTCCACCTCGTAGACCCCGTCGGAGAAAACATACAGCGTCGCCCCGGCTTCAATCGGGACGGAGTCTGCCTGATATTGCAGCTTCGGAAAGGCGCCGATGATGGGATTCGGCGTCATCAGCCTGGTCAAACTGCCGTCGGTGGCCCGCAGCAGCGCCGGCGGATGGCCGCCGCTGGCAAACCGCAAACACCGGTTCACGCGATTGTAGACTCCGTACCAGAGGGTGAAGAACAGACCGTTGTTCCGCGACATCGGAAAGGCCTCGTTCATCTCCGCCAGAACTGCCGCCGGGTCGCGGAAATCAACACCCGCCAACGTCCCCGAGCGCAAAGTGTTCAGCGCCGACACCGAGAGCAGCGCCGAGCCAACGCCATGTCCGCACACATCGAGCAGGTACACGGCAAAGTGATCGGCATCCAGCCAATGATGGCCCAGCGAATCGCCGCCCAGATGCGTCGAGGGAATGTAGCGCCAGTCGGTCTCGGCCGCGCCTGCCTGCAAGGGCACGGGCAGCAACGACATAACGTATTCAGCCGCGCGCTGCAACTCCGCCGCCAGCTCCTGCTGGCTCTTCAGCAGCTTCTGGTGCGCCTCGTTGCGCTCCAGCAGGTGAATGTATCCGCGCGAGTGGTAGCGAATGCGCGCGACCAACTCGATGCGGTCCGGCAGCTTCACCAGGTAATCGTTGGCGCCGACGGAAAAAGCCTCGGCCTTCGTCACCGCCTCTTCCTTGCTCGAAAGCACAATCAGCGGAATGTCTTTCAATTCCGGATGGCAGCGGAAGCACTTCACCACCGTAAGGCCATCCATCTCCGGCATCACCAGGTCTTGCAGGATGATCGTGGGACGCAACTCCAAGGCGCTCTCTATCGCCTTGGCCGGGTCCTGACAATAGCGGAACACAATGTCTGATTCGGGAGCCAGCATGCGGCGAACCGCTTCGGCCACGATGGGCTGGTCATCTACCAGCAGCACGGTGACTGCGTGCCGGGTCAGTTGGGAGGTGGGTTCAGTAACGGTTGCACTCATGGTGTCTGCTTTCGGATTTGTCCCACGACAGCGGCTCCGATCGATTCCAGTGGCAGCACTTCGACCGCTGCACCGATTTCCCTGGCTGCGCGCGGCATGCCATACACCGTGCAGGTAGCCTCGTCCTGCGCGATGGTATGCCAGCCCTTCCGGCGCAACTCCAGCAAACCGGCTGCGCCGTCCCTTCCCATCCCCGTCAGCAGTACCGCCGTATGCTTGCCCGGCCAGTGGTGCGCCAGGCTCGAGAAGAACGTGTCCACGCTGGGACGATAAGGATATTCCGCCGGCTCGCGGTTGTAATGGAAAGCGAGGTCCGAACCGACAATCAGGTGATCGTTCGTGGCTGCCAGGTATACGCGGCCCGGCTGCGGCGCTTCGCCCTCGCGCGCCAGCATCACCTGCAACTCGGTTTGCCCGTCCAGCCACTCCGCCAGCCCGGCGGCGAACTGCACATCCACATGCTGCACCACCACGACCGCAGCCGCCAGGTCGCGCGGCATTCCGGCCAGCATCGACACCAGCGCCATGGGACCGCCCGTGGAGGCGCCGACTGCAACGAGCGGACACCCGGAACCGCCGCCCTGCGCTCCGAGTTGCGGCCTCGCCGGTGGAGCTTCGCAGGCGATCAGCATTCCGATATTCGCGATCTTCTTCAACAGCTCCTGCCCGCCACTGATCTCTCCGCCCGCGAAGACCGGGGTAGCAGTCACGTCGAGCGCACCGAAGCTCATCGCCTCAAACGCCTTGGCGGCATTGCCCGCAACGGCAGCTGTGACCACAAGAATTGCGCACGGGCTCCGCTGCATGATGGCCTTCGTGGCCTGCACTCCGTCCATCACCGGCATGATCAGGTCCATCAGGATCAGGTCGGGCGTGTCCTGCGCGCACTTCTCCACCGCCTCCGCGCCATCGACGGCGATCCATGCCACGCGGTGTGCGGCATCGCTCACGACAACCCGGCGCAACACTTCCACCGCCATGGCCAAGTCGTTTACGATGGCGATCCTCATGATGGCTCTCCCGCATCGCCGATCAGGTCACGCACCGTGTTCAACAGCCCGGCGTCATGGAAACTGCTCTTCGTGAGGTAGGCGTTGGCGCCGGCATCGAGCCCCTTCATCCGGTACTCGGCCTGGTCCTTGTAGGAAACGATCACCACCGGAAGGCTGCCGGTGGGAGGCCATGCGCGCAAACGTCGCACCAGTTCAATGCCGTCGAGCCGCGGCATATCGACGTCTGTCACCAGCAGGTCGAAGCGGCCTTCGCGCAGCGCGTTCCAGCCTTCCATGCCATCGATGGCCACGCTTACATCGTACCCGCCGTTCTCCAGCAAGCGGCGCTCAGTTTCGCGCACGGTGAGCGAGTCGTCCACCACCAGGATTCGCTTCCGCGTGGTGCGCTTCTGCGCCTGCTGCTCCCGCAACTTCTTCAACCCGCCGCGCGTCAGCAGGCTGTCGATGGAGCGCACTAGATCCTCAACGTCGAGGATCAGCACCGGCGAGCCATCTTCCAGGATGGCGCCCGCGCTGATGTTGGCGACCTTTCCCAGCCGCCGGTCCAGTGGAATGACCACCAGGTCGCGCTCCCCGGCAAAACGGTCCACCGCCAGACCATAGCGGTTCAAATGATTTCCGACAGCCACAATGTGGAGCATTTCGTTCGCGCGCGGCGGGGTCTGCAACTGCAGCACTTGCGTGGCGTCGATGATGCCGACACTGGCCCCATCCATCATGCAGAACTGCCGATCCTCCACCACGCGGATTTCGGCGCGCGCCATGCGAAAGACCCGCTCCACCTGCGCCAGCGGCAGTGCGTAAATCTGTCCGCCAATCTCCAGCAGCAGCGAGCGCACTACAGAAAGCGTCAACGGAAGTTGCAAGTGGAAGGCGGTGCCTTTGCCCAACTCCGTCGTTACCCTCGCGCTGCCGCCCACCTGGTGCGCCATCGCTTGCACGATGTTGAGCCCCACGCCTCGCCCGGACAATTCGCTCACTTCGCTGCGCGTCGAGAACCCAGGCAAAAACAAAAACTCCAGCAATTCCGCGTTGCTCAGCTTCGACGCCATCTCTTCCGCCGCATAACCACTCGCCACCACTTTGCGGCGCAGGCCCTCGATGCTGATGCCCGCGCCATCATCAGACACCGTGATATCGAGTATGCCGGCGACGTGACGGGCAGCCAGCGTCAGCCTGCCTTCGGCGGGCTTTCCGGCGGCCAACCTCTGCTCGGGCATTTCCATTCCGTGGTCCACCGCATTGCGCAGCAAGTGGGTCAGCGGAGCTTCGAGTTTTTCAAGAATGTCGCGGTCAACCTGGGTCTCGGGATTTTCGATCACCAACCGAACCGACTTGCCTAGGCTGCGCGCCAGGTCACGAATCATGCGTGGATAGCCGTGCAGCGCATCGGCAAACGGCCTCATGCGGGTAGCCAGGGCCTCGTCATACAGACGATTGGAGAGGCGCTCCAAGCGGCGGGTGAACTGGTCGAACTCGGCCAGATGCCGCAGCGTGAGATCGTGCAACTGCTCGCCGTGCCGGCAAAGCTCCTGCGCGCGCTGCAGTTCTTCATCGGAGCCCATCTCGGCAAGGCTCTGGCGCGCGCGGTTGAGCGCTTCCATCAGGCTGTACTGCCCTTGCTTGATTCGTTGCAGCGCCGCGCTGAGCGGGCGCACAGACTTCGTCTGCACCAGGCATTCACCGGCAAGCCCCATCAGCCGGTTCAGATTGTCGGCAAAGACACGAACCGAATCCTGCTCGCTTCGTTGCGCTTCGGCCGGTTGAGCGGCGAGCGACGGCGGCGCAGCAGGTGCAACGCTGATCGCAGGTGCGGGCGCGCTCTCGCCTGCCGTCATCAGCGCGGCGAGCGATTGTTCCAGCGCCTTGTACTTGGCTTTTTCCGCTTCCAGAGTCGCGGGGATATCCGCGGGCACGACCCGCGAAAGAGACGAGAAGCAGTCCGTCGCCTGCAGCAGGCGATCAATGTGCTGCGACTCGAGCTTCCACTTGCCGCGCTGCGCCGCAGCCAGCACGTCTTCCATGGCGTGCGCCATGCCCACCGCCAGATCAAGACCCACCATGCGCGCCGCGCCCTTGATTGAATGTGCGGCCCTCATCAGCGGCTCGATCTTCTCCGCCTGGGTTTCGCCTTCCACCGCTACCAAACCAGTTTCGAGCGCCTGCGCATGGGTCTCCAGTTCCATGCGGAACAGGTCGAGCATCGGCAGTTCCGCAAGATCGGCTGGCACACTTGCAGCAGGAGGACGCTGACTGACAACCTGCGCCCGGGATGTCGAAGCTTCCGTTGGTTCCTTGAACTTCCGGCTGAGACCTGCGATCTCCGCACCTTGTGCTTCCGCTCGAGTTGGGATCTCCGCAGGTGGAGCCTCCGCAAGCTTCAGCATCAGGCGACCTGCTTCGTTCAGCGCCTGCGTCAACCTGGAAGAAATCGCTGCCTGTCTGTTTCTTACAGCAGCCAGAGCCTCTTCGATGGCCCGCGTCAGACCGACAATCGGCTCCACGCCCACCATGCGGGCCGCACCTTTGATGGCCTGCGCGGCGCGTGCCCACGCATCGATGCGCTCTGTGCCGCCCACGCTTGCGTCCGCCGATTCCTGCGCCAGTACGCGTGCGTGCGTCTCCAGTTCCGCGCGGAACATCTCCAGCAGGAAGTTGTCTGCCGCTGGACTCACGCGATGCTCCTTGCGGCGCAGCTTATCCACTTATCCGTATCAAGCAGGCCTGCAGAGCGCCCCTCATGATGAAAGATCGCCTTGGTCAGCGCGGAGGGAGAATGCTCGACGGTGGCCGGAGGCTTTTGCAGCGCACCCGTCTCGATCCGCAACATTCCGGCGATTTCGTCGGCCGAAAACACCATGCGCTCCGCACCCTGGCGCATCACCAGCATCCGCCGCGGAGAGCCCGCCTCCGCCATGCCCAGCAGTTGCGGCGCGGAGTAGCAGAGCAGCAGTTCGCCATCGATATTCACCAAGCCGCGAAACGAGCGGTTCGAGCGCCCGGGAACCACGTGCACCATCCGCTCTTCGACCACCTGCTCCAGCGCCCCAGCGGGCAGAGCCAGCCATTCGGTGGCAACGCGGAAGACAATCAATGCGATCGTCTCGCGAGTCTCCTCCTTCGGCTCGGTCAGAGTGCCTGTAACGAATGCACGCAGCGCCGCCGGAACCTCCCGGTCGAGCAACGTCCGCGCGGCACGAACAAACTCGGTACAGTTGCGGCAATGTGCCAGCTCGGCAAGCTTCGGGCAGGAGTGATCGCCCTGGGTTCCGATCTTCTTCCAGCAAGCCTCAACCACGTTCGCTCTCCTGCCGCCGGGCGCTCCTGCGGGCCCGTTCCATGAAGACGGCGCCCTGCTCCGTCTCGCCTCTGCTTTCCGCCAACGCACTCATATGAAGCAGCGCTTCGTAGTGCCCGGGTTCGAGGTAAAGCGTCTTGCGCAACCATTGCTCCGCGCTCTCCGTTCGCCCGCCGACCAGTTCAATCAGGCCCTTGAGGAAGTGAGCTTCCACCTGGTCGCGCTCCTTTTCCAGAATGCGGTCGCACAGATCAGAGGACTTGCTGAGTTCCCCACGGTCCGCCAGCGCGCGGGCCCGTGCGAGTTCCTCTTTAGCCCCGGCGATTTCTGCGCTCTTGCGCGCGGCGTGGCTCTTTGCCTTCTTCGCTGGCTTTGCCGCCCCTGCGCGCTGCCCCGGACGGCACGCAAACGCTCCCGGATGCGGCACCGCATCGAAGCCAGCCGCAAGAACGACGGCGAGTTCGGCATGCCCTGCAAACAAAATGCCATCCGGCGCCAGCAGTCGCCGCAAGTGCTGGAGCAGGATAACCCGTGCCTCTGGCGCGAGATAAACCAACAGATTCCGGCAGAAGATCACGTCGTACGGCGTCTCGCCCGCCAGGAACTCCGTCGTGCAGGCGTTTTCGCGACGAAAGTTCACCGCCTGCTTGACCGGTTCCTTTACGGCGAATCGCTCTGAATCGGCGATGAAGTGTCGGTCGCGCCGCCCCCCGCGAAACGACGCGCTGCCGTATCGTCCTACCTTTGCTGCGGCCAGCGCGCGCTGGCTGATATCCACCGCGTCGATGCTGAAACTCGCGGGATCAAAGCCTGCATCGATCAGTGCCATCGCAATTGAATACGGTTCTTCGCCGGTCGAACAGGGTACAGAGAGAATTCTGAATGGGCGGCGCTCGCGCGGCATCTGGCGCAACATGTGAGCCAGGCACGCAAATGGTTCCCCGTCACGGAAGAACCACGTCTCCGGCACGACGAGTTGCTCGATCAGTGCCTCCAGTATTTGCGGTGACAAGTGCAGTCTCGCAGCGCAGGGCTCGCAGTCCTGGGTGCAATCGAGGGCCGCCCGCGTCGTGCTGACGAAGGCGCCACGGCCAATCGACTCCACGTCAAAGCCGATTGCCCGCCGCACCAGCTGCGCAATGGGATCGCACTCAAGCATGCTGCGCGAAGAGCCTCTCTCGAACTTCTACCGGAAGCAGGTCGTCAACCGTCACACACTGCAAGATTCCGCTCGGGTGGCGGAGAATGCCGCCGAGGTAAGGGGCCGCCTCCACGGAAACGCCGGAGGGTTCAATGTCCTCCATCCGGCAGCCCAGGGTGTCGGTGGCCTTTTCCACCAGCAGGCCGAGCATCTTGTCCTGGCGATACTGGACCACGGCGATGCGGGTGCTCAACAGCAACCTCGCCGCCCTGCCAAAGAGCAAAGCGGAGACATCGATGACCGGCACGATGAAGCCGCGATAGTGAAACAGCCCTGCGACATACTCCGGGGCAGAGGGGACCGGGCGCAGGTTGGGAACGGGCGTCATCTCCACGATGCGCGAGGCATCCAGCCCAAACCCTTGTCCGCCCGCATGGAAGAGCAGCAGCAACATAGGCGTCACTTCTCGGCGGCGAATCGGGCCACGCCCGTTTGCAATCCGCCCACCGCTCCTCGCAGCCCGTGTGCCGATTCGCGGAGCCCCTTCAAGGCGCCGCGCGTTTGCACCGCGGCCTCGCTCAGCTTCTGCATGGCGGTCGTGATTTGTCCGGCGCTCTGCAATTGCATCTGCATTCCGCCGTTGACGATTTCGAAATGCGGCCCCAGTTTGCGGGTGCAATCCATCAGCCGCCCTAGGTTCTCGGTAATGCCCGCAATATCCTTGGATCCCGCTCGCGCCCGCTCGGCAAACTCCTCGATCCCGGTCACGCCGTTTTCGACCGTCTTCTGCATCTCCAGGATCAGGCCTTCAATATCGAGTGCCGCCACTGCGGTCTGGTCGGCCAGTCGCCGCACCTCGATGGCGACAATGGAGAACCCCGCGGCGTGTGCTCCCGCCTTCTCCGCCTCGATCGCCGCATTGAGCGAGATCATGTTGGTGCGATTGGCGACGCGCGTAATCGCCTCGATGACCTTGCTGATGCGCACCGAGCTTTCACGGATCGCGGTCAGCGTCCCGGTCACGTCGCCGGCGCCCCGCACCAGGTAGTCGACCGTGCGATTGATGCCTTCGATCTGCGTTACGCCGGAATCCGCCAGTTGCGCCGCCTCCGACGCCATGCCGGTGACGGTCTCCATGGTCCTGGCCAGGTCTGTCACCGTGGCCAGAATCTCTTTGCTGGTGGCGGCAATTTCGTTGGTCGAAGCAGCCTGCTCGCTGACCGTTGCTTCGATCTGCGCAACGGCAGCCGCCATCTGCGTGGTTGAACCGTTCACCTGCATACCCGACATCCGCACCTGCTGCAGCAGAGCCTTCAGGTCCCGGATCATCGTGCGATTGCCTTCGACCAGCCGCCACATCTCATCGCGCGCCGCAACGGGTTTGGTCGCAGTTCCCATCAGGCGCTCAATTTCCGCATCGCTCAGGGATTGCTCGGCTTCGTCCAACTTGCCAGCCGAGATTTGGCCTGTCGTCTCGGCGATTCTTCCCAGCGGACGACTCAGGTTCCGCGCCACCACCCAGAGCAGCGACCCGGCAACGAAAACGGCAACCACACTTAGCAAAACGCAGACCACCAATCCCGTCTTAGCCTGTTCGGTGTATGCGCTATAGCCGGAGATCGCAAACCACAGCAGGATTGCCACCGGCAGCAGGAAGACCACGCTGCTGGCGAACAACTTCTGCGCGAGGGTGAATCGGGCCAGAAAGCGGTTCATGCGTCTATGCCGTTGTGGTGCGGAATCGCGTCACCTCGCTCTGCAGGCCCTGCACTGCGCCGGTGAGCTGTTCGGTAGCCGATTTGAACTCACGCAAAGCCTGGCGGGTCTGGTCCGCCGACTGCGAGAGTTGGGTCATGGCTTCACTGATCTGCTGCGCCCCCTGGGTTTGCGCCTGCATACCATCCTTCAAGGTGTCGAATTGCGGTCCAAGGCCCTCCACCTGCTCAATGACTGCCGCGAGTTGCTTGCCGACCGTGGCGATCTCGTGCGAACGCCGCCGCACTTCATCGGAGAACTTGTCCATCTCCATCACTCCGGCGGAAACCGACGACTGCATATCGCGCACCACCGCCTCGATGTCCTCGGTTGCCGTAGCGGTCTGATCTGCTAGGCGGCTGATCTCGCGCGCCACGACGGCGAAGCCGCGTCCGTACTCGCCGGCCTTTTCCGCCTCGATTGCAGCATTGAGCGCCAGGATGCCGGTCTGGTCGGAGATCTTGTTGATCGTGGTCACCACGCTGGAGATCTTGCTGGCGCGCTCGCTGATGACTCCCAGCTTGGAGCTTATGGAATTGGTGGACTTCACCAGTTGCTCAATTGCCGCGCTCATCTGTGTCAGGTCCGCGTGGCCCTGCTCCGCCTGCGCGCCGGCACGCTCAACGGCATCGCCCACCTCCTGCGAAGTGCGCAACAAGTCGGTTGATGTCGCAGAGATCTCTTTGCTGGTCGCCGTCACCTGCCGCGTCGCCGCCGCCTGCTCGGCAACCGATGCTTCCGACTGGCGCGCCGCCGCCGTGATCTCCACCGCCGCGGCGTTCACCTGAATGCCGGACCGCTGCACCTGGCCCAGCAGCGAGTCCAGGCTGGCGGTCATGGTCTCAAGCGCGGCCAGCAGATCGCTGACCTCATCGTGAAAGCGCTGGTTGAACTTCGTGCCGGGCCTGCTTGCGCCGTTACGTTCCAACGCCAGCACGGCGCGGGCCTCCTGCAGGTTGCCTTCCGCAATGCGCTTCGCCGCTCCGGCCGCAACCTCGAGGGGAGCCACCAGGCGCCCGCCGATCAGCCGGGCGCAGATCAAGGCGATGATCAGCGCTGCCAGCCCGGCAATCGAGATCCTCCACATCAGGCTGGACGCGCCGGAACGCACCGTCGCAATCGCCCCGGAATAATCGTTATCATCCACTCCGGCGTTGATCAGCCAATCCCACGGCGCAAAGTACAGAAGGGCAGCCGTCTTGCGCGATGCAGAGCTGCCGGGCGCACCCTCCCACATGTATTGCGAGAAAAAAACCTCTCCGGGCCGGCTGGCCAGCGCTCGGGCAATGGTCTCCTGCACGAATGGCTTGCCCTCGCTATCGCGCGCTTCCCAGATGCTCTCGCCATCCCGCCGTCCGTCGCGCGAGATAATGTAGCGGCCCCGCTGCGCAGCCTTGACGCCAATCACAACCACGTAACCACTCTTGCCGACCTTTGTTTCCATCACGGCGTGGCGCAACGACTCCAGGGCATCGAGCCGCAGCCCGACGTAGAGCATCCCGATAATCTTGCCCTTGTCGCGCAAAGGTTCGTAGGCCGTCACGTAGGCCGACCCCAGGATGAACGCCACCCCGCGGTATATTTGCCCCCGCAGGACCGTGGCGACTACCGGGTCTGCGGCGGCAAGGAAGGTGCCGATGGCGCGTTCGCCGACAGCATTGCGGACGTTGGTCGCAACCCGCAGCATGTCGCCCGCCTCGTTCATGCGTTCGAAGACCGTAACGGTCTCACCGGCGCCATGGGCTGCTTCATCCACGAAAGGCGTCGGCTTGTTGGCGGCCCGGTTCATTCCCAGCCAGGCGCCGCCTACCATGACGCGGGGCACGCTTACGGTCTGCGCTTCACCGGTATCCTGATGAACTGCCTGCCAGGTGACACGCTCGCCAGCGAGGCGAACTCCACCCTTGCGGTTGAGGAAGGCTCGCGTAGTCTCCAGGTTTTGGTTGACCCGCGATTGCAGCAGGTTGTTCGTGGTCTCGAAAAGAACGTACAGGTCGCGTGCGGTCTGCGCCAGGTTGGCGCGTGCCATGGCTTCCAGCTCGTGCCCGGCCTTGTCGGCGACGGTGCCGCGGAACTCCAGCGTGAACACCAGTGTTACGATCAGCGGGAGCACGGCCACCGCGGTGATCAGTAGCAGCATCTTGCTCTTGAGCGTCAGCCTCAACAAGACCTCCCGCCGCGTATTGCCATGTTAGTCAATAATATACAATCCTATGTTCCACACCTGTGGAATTCAAGCGGGGAGTCTACTACTATTAAACGGCCATGGAAAAGAAGCTGATTGAAGTCCCGTCGCGCCTGGACAGCACCAACGCCGGTGAGTTCGAGCAATTGTGCCGCAACTCGGTGGGCACGCAAGCCGTTGAACTGGAGCTGGATTTCAGGCAGGTCGCCTATGTGAGCAGCGCCGGGCTGCGCGGCGTTCTCGCTATTGGGAAGGAACTGCAGGCGCGCGGCGGCTCCGTGCACCTGTTGAACCTTGCGGGCATGGTGCGGCAGATATTCGAGATCTCCGGATTCCTGGCGCTGTTTCCGCACCGTCCTTAACGGACTCTCGCGGGTCCGCCGTTGACGGGTCGAGGCCGGAGCTACTTCTTTTTTACCTTCCTGCCCTGTTCGTCAATGACCACCAGCGCCGCAGCTTGCACCTCAGGAGGCACCTGCCAGCGGTCTCTCAAGCCCGCCAAGGCAGTCTTGTTCAGCGCCAGGGTCTGCGGCAGGACATTTTCGATGCGCACCGTCCGCGGATCGCGACCGTTCAGGATGTCACCCGCCAGTTCACCTTCCACCCGGCCTACCTCGATATAGTCCGCGCCCAGCCCGACCAGCGCACCAACGTCAACGTGCCCGGGCGCATAGCCGAACACCGGAATCCGGCCCTGCCGCGCTGCTTTGACGACCGACTCCATCGACATCTCAACCGTGTTATCGCCGCCAATAAAGAGGGCTTCCGCGCCTCGCGCCACCACCGAGGCCGCAGCCTCGTGTACGGCGGCGGAGTTCTCGACGTTGGCTTCCAACAGCTTGATCCCGAGCTCAGCGGCGATCTTCTGCGCCACCCGCGTACACGCCTCCGAGCAGGCTTCCCCGGGATTCCAAACCAGACCACCCACCTTGAGTCCCGGGTACATCTGCCGCGCCAGCAGAAAGGCCTCCCGCACCGGCTGGAATGTCCCAATCCCCACCAGGTGCGCCGGATGCGCCAGCGGATCGGTGTGGCTGATGCCTACACCCGACCCGGCCGGATCGGTCACGGCTCCGAATACATGGACCACCATGCCATCCCGATTGGGCGCCGCCATGGCTTGCATGCTGGGCGTGCTCACCGTAGTGACCAGGTCGAAGCGTTCATCCAGGATCGCCCGGGCAATGCTGTTGGCAGTGGGAAGGTCATTCTCGGAGTTGTACCTATGGATCTGAATGGTCTTGCCTTGAACGAAACCTTTCTGTGCCAGGCCTTCAATGACGCCCTGCGCGGTTTCATCCAGCACCGGACGGCTGGCAAACTGGAACAACGCCACGCGCGGCACCCGCGAGTGGGCTGCGCTGCGGTTGCCGCGATCGGAGAGCAACAGTACCGCCGAGACCAGCAGGATCAGGCCTATCCCGAGGGCTAGACGCTTGGACGTGTTCCACATCAGAATATTGACTCCCTCGGGGACCGGTTCAAAGGCCTACGCCGCGGCGTGCATCAGGCGCGTAGGAGTTTTGATGGGAGTTATGGTAATACAGGTCTGAGCATCTTGGGAGAACCGCATTCCATGCCAGTGGCCGAGTCCTCCATTTCGCTTTCCGCTCGTAGCGAGGAAATACCGCGTCTGGCGGAATGGGTCTCCTCCTTCTGCCAGCGGTCGAGCCTGGCAGACACGGTGGAATTCCAACTGAACCTGGTGCTCGAAGAGTTGGTCACCAACTCCATCAGCCACGGGCAAGCAAGCTCGGTCGATGTGACGCTGCGGCTCAATGGCGCGGAGATAGCCGTTGTGATTACCGACGACGGAGTAGCTTTCGACCCGACCACCGCGCCGGGTGCTGACCTAACCAGCGACATCATGGAACGCAAGATCGGCGGTCTTGGCATCCACCTCGTCCGCCGCATGGTTCAGGACCTTGCCTGCGAACGGCGCGGCGATCACAATCGTTTGTCGTTCCGGATGGCGACCGGATGAGCGCCAGCCCTGCTCAAGTTTCCAACTCTGCTCGTTTCCCGAGAGGAAGCTAGATGGAAATCACCCGCCGCGAACACGCGGGATTTGTCGAATTAGCGCTCGAAGGCCGCCTCGATGGATATTGGGCACAGCACATTGCCGAAAGTATCGACGAAGTCATCGGCCATGGTCACCATCGGGTTCGCCTGAATTTCTCAGGCGTCAGCTTTCTCAGCTCCGCGGGCATGCGTGTCCTGATTCAGGCCTACCAGCAGCTTGCGGCGGTCGGCGGATGGCTGACCGTCACCGAACCCGGCACCGGCGTTCTCCAGGTGCTGGAGATGGCGGGCCTCGCCATGCTGCTGGCACAGCCTTCGGTGGCCGCTTCACCCGAGATCGCCTTGGAGGTGATCAGCCGCGAGATCGAAGGCGCTAGCTTCGAGTTCTACCCGGGAGCTGCGGGCAGCTTGCACTGCCGGGCAGTGGGTGCGCCCGGTGGACTGACGGGAAGCGCGGTGGCGGCCAACGACAGCCGGGTCGTCGACGTCTGCTCCTCAGGGCTCGTTCTCGGCATCGGCGCTTTCGGATCGTCGTTCGACGGTTGCCGCGACTGCCTGGGCGAGTTCATCGGCGTCAGTGGCGCGGTCGCCTGCCAACCGACCGATGTCACCAACTTCCCGGATTACATGATCGCCTCCGGCTCCTACATTCCGCACGTGGTGACGCTCAGTGGACTGACCTGCGATGGCCGGTTCGGCCCTACGATTCGCTTCGAGGGCTCCAGCCTTCCTGTTTCCCTCAGCCGCGTACTGGATGCCTGCATCCCAGAGGCTGGTGATTTCGGCGTCGTCATGGTCGTGGAATCGGCTGGCCTGATCGGCGCGGCACTCAAGAAATCTCCCGCTTCCGCAGTGCCTGAGGACGGCTCGATGTTTCAGCATCCCGAGGTGCGGCGCTGGCTTTCGTTCTCTCCGCAGCGGGCCTATCCGCGCTCACTCGCGGTGATTGCAGGCGTGGCCAGCCGTTCCCCAGGGCCGCAGCTTGCAAGTTGGCTAAGGCCTATAGCACAGACGATTCCCATGCACGCCCACCTGCACGCTGCCGCCTTCGGCTACCGGCCACTGCAAAAGGGAAACATCGAGATCAATGCCGCCGTGCGCGGGTTGTTCGAAACCGGCGGCCTGCAAGGGGTCATGCACCTGCTGACCGATGACCGTGAGATCACCGGCGGAGGCGAAAGCGAGTTTCGGCGCGGCGCCTGCTGGGTAGCGCCGATCCTGCAATTCGCGGCCCAGGAGCATGCACAATGAGCCTTCTCATAGGCGCCCTCACCATCGGCTTCATTCTGGCTTTGCTGGCGCTGGGTGTTTACATCAGCTTTCGCATCTTCGACTTTGCCGACATCACCGCCGAAGGATCGATCACCCTGGGCGCTTCGGTCTCAGCCATCCTCTTCGTTCGCGGCCTCAACCCGGCGCTCGCCACTGTTGCCGCTCCCATCGCCGGTGCCCTGGCGGGGGCGCTGACCGGCATTCTTGCCACTCGGTTTCACATCAACCGCCTGCTGTCCGGCATTCTCACCATGACTGCGCTCTACTCGGTGAACCTGCGCATCATGGGCCGAAGCAACATCCCTTTGATGAGCGAGAGAACCCTGATCTCTGCGGCCGGCGCCTGGGGCGAGGCTCTCGTCGGCCGTCCCATGATCCGAGTCGCTGGCTGGGAAGTGGCCTCGCGCGACGCGGCCCTGCTTTTGTTTGTCCCGGCGATTATCGTCATCGTCTGCCTGCTGCTCTACGCCTTTTTCCGCACCGACCTTGGGACCTCCATGCGCGCCACGGGCGACAACGCGCAGATGATCCGCGCCCTCGGCGTCGACGACCGCTACGTCGTCATCCTCGGCCTGGCGCTTTCCAACGCGCTCATCGCCCTGGCCGGGTCCCTGCTCGCGCAGTATCAAGGATTCGCCGACGTGCAGATGGGCATCGGCATGGTGGTCTGGGGACTGGCGAGCGTGATCATCGGCGAGGCGCTGGTGGGCACCCGCCAGCTTGGCTTTGCCCTCGTCGGCGCGGTCATGGGTTCGGTTCTGTTCCGGTTGCTCGTCGCAATCGCGCTGCGCTGGGGACTCAATCCCAACGACCTGAAGCTGATCACCGCCGGATTCGTCTTCCTCGCGCTGATCCTGCCCCGGCTGCTCGATGCGGTTCACGCCCGCCAGCGGAGGTTAGCCCGTGCTTGATATCGAAGGCGCACGCATCACCTTTCACCAGGGGACCCCGAACGAGGTACGCGCCCTTCAGGGCGTAGACCTCCACCTCGAGGCCGGCTCGTTCGTGGTGGTCATCGGCACCAACGGCTCCGGCAAATCCACGCTGCTCAACGCCGTCGCGGGCACGGTTCAACTCAACGCGGGCTGCCTGCGCATTGCCGGACAGGACGTAACCTCCTGGCCCGAATACCGCCGCGCCAGCCTGATCGGCCGCGTCTTTCAGAATCCGTTCAGCGGGACCGCTCCCAACCTGACCATTGCCGAAAACCTGGCGCTGGCTTCCCGCCGCGGACTCCACCGCGGACTCATGCCCGCGCTGCACCGCGATTTGCGCGGCCAGATGCGCGATGCCGTGCGCCAGTTGAACATGGGCCTTGAAGACCGGCTCGACAACGCCATCGGCTCGCTCTCCGGCGGACAGAGGCAGGCCCTCACGCTGCTCATGGCTACCTGGCGCACGCCCAGGCTGTTGCTGCTCGACGAACCCACTGCCGCGCTCGACCCCAAGAGCGCCGACCAAGTGGCGTCGCTCAGCGAACACATCATCGCCCGCGATCGCCTGACCGCCCTCATGGTGACTCACTCCATGCAGCAGGCCGCCCGGATGGGGGATCGACTGGTGATGATGCATCGCGGACACATCATCCGCGACCTGCAGGGTGCAAACAAGAAGCGCGTGCGCGCCGAGGAGTTGCTGGAGCAGTTCGAGGAGTTGCGCCGCACGGAGTTGCTCGACGAGAGCGCGGCCGAGATGTTGCGCGCCCAGTACGTATAGCAGGCTGCGGAACTATCGCTTTGCCATACGAACCGAGGGGGCAAACTGAGCCGAGCTAAGCACCTGCTGTTGCGGGCTTGTGCCCGCCCACGCTCACTTCGCAGGAATGTACTTCTTCTCTTGCTCGCGTATCTGCGGCAGACCGATGAAGCGGTTGAAATCCTCAAACGTCATCATGTTCTCCCACTGGCCCCTCGTGGTGCCGGTCTGCCTGAGCGCGTCCATCACCTTCATCACGGCGGCCGCCGCGGCATAGGTAGACGACACCGGATATAACGCCAACTGGTAGCCGATCTCCCGCAACTCGCTGACCGAACGAAACGGAGTGCGGCCCCCTTCGGCCATGTTCGCCAGCACGGGCACTTTGAAGCTGGCAGTGATCAGCCTCATCTCCTCGGGTGTTTCCGGCGATTCGATGAAGAGCACGTCCGCGCCGGCTTCCGCGTAGGCATGACCGCGCGCGATGGCGGCTTCTAGGCCGAACTCGGTGCGCGCATCGGTACGCGCGATAATCACAAAGTCGGAATCCACGCGGCTATCGACGGCAGCCTTGATTTTGCCCACCATCTCTTCGGCTGATATCAGCGCCCGGCCCAGCATGTGCCCGCATTTCTTGGGCATCATCTGGTCTTCCAGTTGAATGGCGGCCACGCCGGCCTTTTCGTACTCCCGCACCGTGCGGCTCACATTGATCGCATTGCCGTACCCGGTGTCGCCATCGGCCAGCACCGGAACCCCGACGGCGCTGGCCAGGTGGTTGGCGTGCAGCACCATCTCCGACATGGTCAGCAAACCCACGTCGGGCATGCCCAGCAGGCTGGCCGCCGTGCCATAGCCGGTCATATATACGGCGGAAAAACCGCTCGCTTCCGCAATGCGCGCCGTCAGCGCGTCGTGGCATCCCGGCAGCACCAGCGGCTCGCGCCGCTCCACTGCTTCGCGCAGCAGTTGCCTGAGGCGACCGGGCATTCTCATAGCCGTGCTCCTTGCTGGTGCGCCTGGCGAGCCAGGCGCGGCCCACAGGATCGATGGAACGAAGGAAAGATGTTTGGCAGCCGGATCTGTAAGCCGAATTTTGTCTGCGCCGGTTGCCCGACGCAGGACGGTCATTCCTCTAGGCCGGGCATTACTGCGCGGCTCCAGCGACCTACCCGGAACTTTCATCCCTTGCGGGATGCCCTGCTGGGCTGACGCGCCGAGCCGGCGCGTGCCGGAATTGCTCCCGGACTCGTCCCCTATTTGGTCTTGCTCCGTGTGGGGTTTACCATGCCCCGCGCATTACTGCGCGAGCGGTGCGCTCTTACCGCACCTTTTCACCCTTACCTCGTGAGAGGCGGTATGTTCTCTGTGGCACTGGCCGTCGACGCGGCTTGAACCGCGCCTCCCGGACGTTATCCGGCACACTGCTCTTTGGAGTTCGGACTTTCCTCTCCCCGGTCATGCGGCCCGGTAAAACCGGCGTTCATGGCGGGCAGCGACCGTCCGATCCGGCTGCCAAGGCTTGATTATATGCGATGGCAGAGGCTGCCGCGCACCGAGTTAGACTGGAAGGTCGGCCCTGAACGGCATCTTTTTCACCGCCCTGCTCTGTTAAACTTCCAATAGCTCCATGAACATAGCCGAAGCCATCCGTATCGCGCTGCTCTCCCTCTGGGCCAATAAGCTGCGCTCTGTGTTGACGCTGCTCGGAGTGGTGATCGGCATTGCCGCCGTGATCGCGGTCGTCACCCTCGTCAGCGGCATCAACGGCTATGTCTCCGAGCGCATCTTCCGCCTCGGCGCCGACGTGGCGATCATCTTTAAAGTCTCGCCGGTCGTCACCAGCGTCGATCAGTTTCTCGAAGGTGAGAGGCGCAAAGACCTCGGCATGGCCGAATACCGGGCGCTGGCCGAGAACTGCCGCACCTGCAAGGCCGTCGGCGCCTCGCAGAGCATCAGCACCGGCAAGGTCGCCTACGGCAACCAGTCGAGTTCCGACACCTTTGTACGCGGCTGGACGCCCTCGTTCGTCGCGATTTACGACCTGGAAATCGTGCAGGGACGCGCTCTTACCGAGTTCGATCAGGAGAATACCGCCAACGTCGTCATCGTCGGCTACGACATTGTCGACAACCTGATGCCCGGCATCGATCCGATCGGCAAGGAACTCCGGGTCGATGGCCACCTTTACCAGATCATCGGCGTGGGCAAGCGCGAAGGCAAGACCTTGGGCATGAGCCGCGACAACTACGTCGTGATGCCGATCAGTTCCTGGCTCAAGCAGTATGGCACTCGCAAGAGCATCAATCTCGCCGCCAAGGCCGACGGCATCGCCGCCCTGGAACTCACCATGGACGAGGTGCGCGCCATCCTGCGCGCCCGCCGCCACGACATGCCCGGCAAGCCCGACAGCTTCGCCATCGAGACCAACTCTTCGTTCATGGGCATCTGGAGTTCGATCAGCGGGAGTTTCTTTGTGGCCATGATTGCCATCGCGGCCGTGGCGCTGGTCGTGGGCGGCATCGTCATCATGAACATCATGCTGGTCTCGGTTACCGAGCGTACCCGCGAGATCGGCATTCGCAAGGCGCTGGGCGCGCGCCGCAAAGACATCCTGTGGCAGTTCCTGATCGAATCCAGCACTATGGCCTTAGTCGGCGGCATTCTTGGCATTCTCGTGGGTGTGGGCCTCGCCAAGTCGGTTACGCTGCTGATCGGCATGCCCTCGGCCATCAAGCTCTGGGCCATATGGGCGGGCTTGATCGTCTCGGCCAGTGTTGGCGTTTTCTTCGGGGTCTACCCGGCGCGCCGCGCCGCCGACCTCGATCCGATCGTAGCTTTGCGTTTTGAACTATAGGACCTTACTGGCAGATGGCACACCGCAGGGAAAGCACCGAATCCGTAGCGATGGCGATGGACACCATCCGCAGCAACAAGCTGCGCTCCGGCCTCACCATCCTCGGCATCGTGATCGGCGTGGCGGTGGTGATCGCCATCTCTTCTGTCGTGCGCGGCCTTAACGACAACGTCCAGAACGCCATCCAGAGCCTCGGCTCCAACCTCGTCTTTGCCTATCACATGGAGCCCTTCACCTTCGGACGCCCACCGGCCGAGATGCGCAACCGCAAGGAACTGACCTATGAAGACGCGCTCGCGATCAGGGAACTGCCGCACGCCAAGGGTATGACCGTCGGGCAGCGCCTCTTCCGCCCGGAGCTGCGTTCCGGCACCTATGCGGTCAAGTACGGTAACCGCCGAGCCAAGAACACCATTCTTGAAGGCGATACGGCATCGGTGAAGGAAGTCTATGACTTCGACATGCTGGCCGGCCGCTGGTTCAGCGATATCGACGACGGGCGCCGCGCTCCCGTGCTCGTGCTTGGCTTCAGGACCGCCGAGACGCTTTTCGACCTGCCGGAAGATGCGCTGGGCAAGGAAATCAACATCGACGGCGAGTTGTTCACCGTGGTGGGAGTAGCCGCTCCGGTCAAGGATGCGTTCTCCAGCGGCAACAATCCCCAGGACAACAAAGTGTTCTTCCCGCTCTCGACGTTTAAGAAACTGCATCCGGAGATCAAGGAGCATTTCATCAGCGTCAAGGCAACCTCGCAGGAAGACATACCGAAGCTGGTCGACGAGATGCGCGAACTGCTCCGCCGCCGGCGCAAGGTCGCTTACTCGAGGCCGGACAACTTCGCCATCTTCACCCAGGACTCGCTTTCCGACGTCTGGAACGACATCTCGCGCTACATTTTCGTCTTCATGTTCGCCGTCTCGAGCGTTGGCCTGATCGTGGGCGGAGTGGGCGTCATGAACATCATGCTGGTCTCGGTGACCGAACGCACCCGCGAGATCGGGGTGCGCAAGGCGATCGGCGCCCGCAAGCGCGACATCCTGATGCAGTTCACGCTGGAGGCAGTCACGCTCACCGCAGTAGGCGGCGTCATCGGCCTGCTGGTCGGAGCCGCGCTCACCTATACGATCCGCTTCGCGTGGGCGTCGATGCCCGCCAGCATGAGCCTGTTCTGGACGCTCGTGGCCTTCTGCGGTTCCGGCCTGATTGGACTGGTTTTCGGCATCTATCCGGCCTGGAAGGCCGCCGGGCTTGATCCCATCGAGGCGCTGCGCTACGAGTAGTTTCGCGCCGCGCGCATCTCAGTCTGTTATCCCCGACCCCGGTTTGATACTCTGACGACGCGTATGTCTCTGAGTGCTTCCAATCTGCTCGCGGCACTTTGTGGCCTGCTGGCCTTTTGCGGGATCGGCTACTACTGCCTTTGCCTGTGGAGCGCGTGCAATTTCCTCCGCCACTGGCAACGGAGAGCCTTGCCGGATTTTCAGCCTGCCGTCTCCATCCTGAAGCCGCTGCGCGGTGCAGACCCGGGGATGTACGAGGCGTTTCGCAGCCATTGCCTGCAGGATTATCCGAAATTCGAGTTCATCTTCGGCGTAGCCGAAGCCGATGACCCCGCCGTACCGCTCGTCCAGCAACTCCAGCGCGAGTTTCCTGACCGCCGCATTGAGTTGGTGCTCTGCCCGCTCATACTGGGAACCAACCTGAAGGTCAGCAACCTGGTCCAGATGCTGCCGCACGCCCGTCATGACCACCTGCTGATCAATGACAGCGACATACTCGTCGAGCGCGACTACCTGCTCCGCATCATGGCGCCCTTTGCCGATCCGCAGGTCGGCCTGGTGACGTCTCTCTACCGCGGCACGGCCGGTGCTACGTTGGGGTCGAAGGTCGAGGCCGTGGGCATCAGCACCGATTTTGCCGGCGGCGTTCTGGCCGCCCGCCAGCTCGAAGGAGTCCGCTTCGCCCTGGGATCGACGCTGGCCATGCCGCGCCGCAAACTCGAGGAAATCGGCGGACTGGAGCCGCTGCTCGATTATCTTGCTGACGATTTCGAACTGGGCAATCGACTCGCCCGGCTCGGCTACGAAGTCGTCCTTTCCGACGCGGTCGTGGCGACGCACCTGCCCGATTATTCGTTTCGCGCCTTCTGGCTGCACCAGCTGCGCTGGGCGCGCAGTGTGCGTGACGCCCGCAAACTCGGCTACATTGGCGTGGCTCTGACTTTTGGCGTGCCGTGGGCTTTGGCGGCGCTGCTTCTCTCCGCAGCTGCCCCGTGGTCTCTGGCGCTTCTCGGCGTAACGCTGATCGCGCGGCTGGCAATGGCCCTGCTGGTCGGCAAGCGGGTTCTCCACGACCCGCAGATTCCCCGCGACCTGTGGCTGCTGCCATTGCGCGACGTGCTGGCTTTGATTCTGTGGGGAGCCAGCTATGCGGGCCACACCATCACCTGGCGTGGCCGCCACTTCACGCTGCAAGACGGCAGGCTCAAACCGCTCGTTGTTGAATCTGCGGCATCCACGAGCGCGCCGAAGGCGTAGGCATCAACGCGGCACGACAACCGGCGCTGCTTCCCTCTTCGCCGGAGACTGATTGAAGCGTGCGGCCGCGCGTCTTCCCAGCACCTGCAGAAACGAACGGCTGACCGCCGTCTCGCTCTCACCGCCGGTGCGCCGCTCTTTCGCGGTGCCGTGTGGAAGTAGGCGGTTCACCATCCCCATCAGATTGCTCGTCAGTCCGGGCATAACGCCATGTACTGTCGACAGCAGCCGCGCCTGAAGTCCCAGAAACACCTCCGCTTGTCCCCGACGCACTGCATTTACGATCTGCCTCGCCGCACGTTGCCCGTCCAGCGACACCACCGGCAAGGTGGCGCCCATGCTGAACCAGGCGAATTCGGCGCGATTGTTGCCCTTGAAATGTGCGTTCCAGTGCGAACCGGTGCGCATCAGCCCCGGCACCACCGTCGTGACCTTGATGCCGTCCTTCAGCACCTCCGAGCGCAGACCCTCGGAAAAACCGACCGCGGCGAACTTCGCGGTGCAGTATGGCAACAAATGCGGCACCGCCACTTTGCCGCCAATCGACGTCACGTTGGCGATGCGCCCCCACCGGCGCTGCATCATGTGGGGCAGCACCGCCAGCGTCGGATACACCATGCCCCAATACATGACGTTCATGCATTCATGGAAGTCTTCCAGCGTCTGCGATTCAAGCGGACCGACGGTTATGATCCCCGCGTTGTTGACCAGAATGTCGATGCGGCCAAATCGTTCGATTACCTGCCGCACCATCGCGTCCACCTCTTCGCGCGATGAGACGTCGCAAAGCAGCGCCAGCACCTCGGCCCCCAACTCAGCGCGAGCGCGTTCCAACTGCTCTCGGTTGCGCGCACATATCGCCAACTGCGCGCCAAGTTGCGCGAACTCCCGCGCCATCGCCAACCCCAGCCCACGCGAACCTCCGGTGATCAGTACCACTTGCCCGCGCACATCCTCACCCTCCGAGCTCATCCGGCGATATGCGGCCCAACCGGCCACGCCCGCGCCCACCACGGCCAGCGCGGCTCCCGCGCTCCTTGCCAGCGTGCTCGATTTGCCTTTCTCTGCTGGCTGCTTTGCACAAGCTTGGGAGTCCTTCGCCTGTCGATTCAACGCACCCGCCATGTCGCGCCATGTCATTTCCGCCTCCTGCACATCGGCCCGCACCTGCCCGCAGTTGAGTAAGCCGACCATGATAACTTCGCCGAGGATGTTCCCGCCGGTGACAGCGCCATGCAGATACCGGTCCAACCCTGGCAGAAACGCATGCACCAGATCACCGCTTGCGCGTCGTAGTACCGCTGCTTCAGCCTCGCGGCGCAGGCGGAGACTCGTTCAGCAGCAGCCAGTAAAGTCCCAGCTGCCGCGTAGCCTCAAGAAAATTGGCGAAATCCACCGGCTTGCGAATGTAGCTGTTTGCCCCCAGCTTGTAACTGCGCATGAGGTCCGTCTCTTCATCCGAGGAGGTGAGCACCACCACCGGAACATAGTGGAAGCGGGCATCCGCGCGCATCCGCTCCAGTACCTCCAGGCCGTCGAGCTTCGGCAACTTCAGGTCGAGCAACACCACCTGCGGCGTCTCGCCGGGGTCGCGGCCCGCATGACTCCCGATGCCGAAAAGAAAGTCGATCGCCTCAGCGCCATCATGGGCAACAACCACGGGGTTCACCAGGCCGGCTTTCTTCAGTGCACGAACTGTCAGCGCCTCATGGTCAGGGTTGTCTTCGACCAGCAATATAAGATCATTTGCCATCGTCTCTCGCCTTGCGCTTTATAACCACGCTCGCCTCACGCCACCATCACGAAGCTGCGCGTGGGGCCGTGCCCTCGTTCAGCGTGAAATAGAAGGTCGCCCCTTTCCCGGGAGCTCCGTCGGCCCAGATGCGCCCTCCGTGGCGGCTCACGATTCTCTGCACCGTCGCCAGCCCGATACCGCTGCCTTCAAACTCCGTCACGGAGTGCAGTCGCTGGAAAGCGCCAAAGAGCTTGTGGGCATACTCCATCTCGAAACCCGCTCCATTGTCGCGCACGAAGTACATCGTCGTGCCATCCTGCATCCAGCTTCCGAATTCAACCTCCGCCTCCGGCGTGCGCGAAGTGAACTTGAAGGCGTTGCCCAACAGGTTCTGCAGTGCCACGTGCAGCAGTCGCTGATCGCCTATGGCCATGAGGCCCGCACCGATGTTCACCGTCACCTTTCGATCCCCGGACGCCTGTTGCAGTGCGGACGTAATCTCGGTCGCCATCTGCGAAAGATCAACCTGGTCGAGCCGCATCTCCGATCGCGTTACGCGGGAGAGTTGCAACAGTGCATCGATCAGCTGCCCCATGTGTTGGCTGGCATTGCGCACCCGCTGGAGAAAGTTCTGGCCATCGGCGTCCAGTTTGTCAGCGTATTCATCCAGCAGGATGTGGCTGAAGCCGTCGATGCTGCGCAGCGGTGCACGCAGGTCGTGCGACACCGAGTAGCTGAACGCCTCCAGCTCCCGGTTTGATACCTCGAGGTCTTTAGTCCGCTGCCGAACCCGCTCTTCCAGTTCGGCATTGAGTTGCGCCACTTCCGCGCTCTTGGCTTCAATCTCGCGCAGCGCCTCTCGCTCCCGCCGCTCCGCCCGCACCCGCTCGCTGACGTCGCGGAAAGAAACCACCGCGCCAATCACATCCTGCTCCAGTTGGAGCGGCGCACTGGTGTACTCCACGTCGATGAACTTGCCATCTGCGGCCCGAAAATGGTCACGCGCCGATTTCAGTGGCTCGTCCATGCCAGTCGCATGCTGTAGCGGGCATTCCTCACGCGCGAGAAAAGTCCCGTCCGGCCGGAGCGAGTGAATCAGGTCATGCATATTCTTCCCACGCACGTCCGCCAGTTGGTATCCGAGAATCGCTTCGCCCGTTGGATTCAGGTAGACGATGCCGCCTTCGCGGTCGATCTGGTAGAGCCCCTCGCCGAGGCTCGCCAGCACTGCATTCAGTTCCGCGCGCGCCTGCTGCGCAATCTGTCCCTGCGTCGCTACTTCCTGCTGAGTTCGCTTGCGCTCCGTGATATCGCGAGCAATCGCCGACGACCCTACGAGGTTCCCCTGCTCGTCCCGGACCGGCGAAACCGTGAGGGATACGTCGAACCTTGTCCCATTTCTGTGCCATCGCTCGGTCTCAAAATGGACGACGCGCTCACCCTCGCGAATCCGCTCGATGAGAGCCTGCGCATCCTTTCGCGACTCCGGCGGCGCCAGCATCGAAACCGGCTTGCCCATGGCTTCCTGCGCGGTGTAACCGTACATCTTCTCCGCGGCGGCATTCCACCCGACAAGGTTCCCCTCCAGGTCCGCCGCCGTGATTGCATCGTCTGAGCACTCGACGATCGCTGCCATGCGCCGCACCGTCTGCTCGGCCTGTTTCTTGTCGGTGACGTCGTTCACAATGTGAACGATGCTAACGATCTTGCCGCTCGCATCGATGACCGGATCGGTGCGCACGCTGATATGCCGCTTCAGACGTGGTTCAAAGATCTCTCCCGACTCCGACTTCCCGCTCGCCAGGGTACGCTGCATCGGACAATAGTCCGGCGGATGATCCAACCCATGCACCAGTGCATAGCACTTCCGCCCGGTCACTTCGCCGCCACCCAGCATCTGCCGCAAGGCGTCGTTCGCGTTGACTACGTTGAAATCCGGATCGTGATAGCTCATCCCCTCCGACATGCAGCCAAAGGAAAGCTGCCACTGATCACGGCTTTGCCGCAGCATCTGCTCCGCCTGCTGCCGTGCCGCATCTGCCCTATCCAGCCACAGTGACGTACGCAATATGATGACCGACAACACCGCCATCAGTGCCAGTACCAGCAGGACAACATCGCCTTTGGGGCCATACAGCCCTCGCTGCATCCCCATGGAGGCCAGCCATGCCCCGACCGGAGGCAGAAGGACCGCAACGGGCCAGAGTCGCCTGAGGGTCGCACCTCCCATGCCCCGGCTGGCGAGCGTGCGGGCCAGCGTCTGCTCCGGACGAACGCAGAGCACGCCGGTGCTCAGCAGCAACAGCGCAACGGCTGCCGGTAGCGACATGAAACTGTAAGACGCAAACCCGTACAGCGGGCTGATCTGAAAACCATGGCCCAGCAACGCCACCACTGCGATTGCCGCAGCCATTACGGCCAGCACATCCACCAGCCGCAGTCTTCTGGATGACCTCAGCGCCAGCAGCGCCGCGCCGATCAGCATCAGGCTCATCGCAGTATTGCCTGCCGGCCGGACAAACACGCCCTTGCCCACCGCGAGCGGGCCCAGCAGCAACAGGCGATCGATTCCGAGGTCCACGGCCAGCACATATTCGGCCAGCGTCGCCGCACCTACCACCAGCACAACTGCCGCCAGCATTTTGCCGACAATGTGTCCGGTCACGCTCCGCTGCCACAGCAAGAGCAGCGCCAATCCCGCCAACGCGAAGCAGGCCGCAGCGTTGGGCATAATCAACCCAGCCCCGAGAATCGCCGTAAGCAGCAGATTCCCGGGCAATGCCCAGCCCAACAGCCCCGCCAGGCCAATCAGTACTGCCAGCAATCCGGCAATCAAAGCCAGCGCCCGCAGGACTCCCCGGTGGCCCGGATGCAACTCCGGAAGACACTCCTCCGGTTCGAATTCAAGAGGTTCGATTTGTTCCGGCGAATACAGAATCGACTGCGGACCGCGCGCCATGAAGAACTCCTGTGCGGCTTCACCTGCCTGCCGCAGAGAAGGGAATCCCTCTAAAGTACACCGTTGGCGGCATCGGGGCCAGTGCGGGCCCGAACTCGCTTAGGCGCTATTGCAGCGTGAAGTTACACGGCGCGTGGTAGACCTGCTCCGGCGGCGTGGGGGGCGTCGCCCATGGCTTGTTGGCAAAGTCGAGGAACTCCGTCATATCCGGCATCGCTGCGTCCCGCTTGGTCAGCGCAGGCAAACCCCACCGCGCCTCAAAGAACTTCAAAATCGCCGAGTCGTTCATCGGCGTCTGCGACACAAAGTTCTTGGGCGCAAATGGCGAGACGAAGAAATTCGGGCCTGAATCCGCTGATGTCGAAGCCGGTCATCGTGAATTCGGTGGCGGGTCGGTGGGGAACAAGTCCTCACCAACGGATCTGCCCATCTCTGGCGATGGCAGCGGCAAAGACAAACGGCTGCGAGCCGTTCACTCGCAGCCGCCATTCGCGATCAAAAGCGCAGGCGCGCTAGTTTGCCGCTTTGTTCGTCGCGGTTCCCGGCTGGATGTTCTGGTGCTGCTTCACCTGCGCCATCAACTCCTCAACCTTGGCCCGCTCCGGATAATTGGGGTTGGTCTGCAGTAGCTTCTGCCACGCGGCCAGGGCGCCTTTGGCGTCCATCTTCGCCTGCCATTTCACCATGCCCATGTTAAACATCGTCTGCGCGTGACTCGGGCTGTACTTCAGCGAGGCCTCAAACTCTTGCAGCGCTCGGTCCGCATTTCCGATGTAGAAATACGCCGTTCCCATGTCGGTGCGTACATTCGCATTGGACGGGTCTACCCGCAAGGCTTCGCCGTAATAACGGATTGCGTCCTGGTATTGCTGCGTATCGTAATAAACGTTGCCGATTTCGGTCAGTAGCGCAGCGTTGTCAGGCTGCGCCTTCAGCCGCGTGAGCAGTGGTTGCGACTGTGTGTCGGCCATGCGCTTCAATTGCTCGGGTGAAACCTGGTTGGCTCCCACGCCGCTGGGCACACCCTGCACGCTACCGGCCGTCGGTTGCGGACTCGCCGGAGCCATGGACGGCGAAGACGAGCCCCGAACCAGGTACCCCGCCGCCAAACCCACCAGCAGGCACAACACTGCCATCGTGTATGCTTGCGTGCTGGTCCAGATTGTTCCACCTTGCCCTGAGCCCTTCGCGTTCGACATTTATTGTTCTCCTGCTAAGTAGATGGCCGTGCTTCACCAAGGATGCTTGACCCGGGAACCACAATCTCCGCCAGCGCTCCAGAAATTCGCACACTCCATCGCCGCGTTACGCATGATTCAGGCCGCTTGCTCCATTTTTTTGCCATCGCGGGAAGGGTGCTGCTCTGGCTGATGACGTTCATTTTACACCAGCGCCGGTCACCAGTTCAGTCGTCGAACTCATTTCCAGGGGGACGTAAAGCGAGCGTTGACTATGCTCGAAACCGTGGCAAGTCCGACCCTGCCATCTTGGAAAGCGGCCAATATTCGCGATCCTTGGCCGACATTACCGCCTCCGCCACCTGCCAGTCGATACCCAACTCAGGATCGGCCGCCTGCACCCCGCGCTCATCTTCCGGACGGTAGTAATCCGTGCATTTATAGAGGAACTCCGCACTCTCCGACACAACCGAAAAGCCGTGCGCGCATCCCGGCGGAATCCAGATCTGTTCCTTGTTCTCCGCTGAAAGGCGGGCGGCGCTCCACTGGCCAAACGTGGGCGACCCAAGGCGGACATCGAGCACCACGTCCAGCACCTCTCCCGCAACCACCCGGCACAGCTTGCCCTGCGGATGCTGCAACTGGTAATGCATGCCGCGGATCGTGCCGTAGCGCGAGCACGAATGATTGTCCTGCACGAACTCTGCTTGCAGCCCGAGCGTTTGCAGTTGGTCTTTGTGGTAGCTCTCGAAGAAAAATCCACGGTGGTCGGAATGGACTTTGGGCCGCAGTAAAAAGGCCCCGCAAATCGCCAGATCGATCCGTTCCATCAGCGACCGTCCCTGCAGGAAAATTCAATTCAACTCGAGTGCGCGGACCCGGTGGGGGCGCCGACAAGGGCATCTTGCAGCTCCTCGTAGATCGCAATCACCTCATCCGGAGTGCCGTCGGCCACCAACCGACCCCCATCGATCAGCAGCACCCGGCGGCAATGCACCCGGATCGAGCCCGTGTCGTGCGATACCAGAATCGTAGTCTTGCCCTGTCCGCGAAACTCGTCGATGCGCTCCAGGCACTTCTGCTGGAACGGTGCGTCGCCGACGGATAGGATTTCATCCATCAGCAGAATGTCGGGATTGACCTGCACCGCGACCGCAAAGCCCAGCCGCATGAACATACCCGAGGAATACTGCTTCACCGGGGAATCGATGAAGTCACCGATCTCGGCAAACTCAAGGATGGCTTTCTCTTTCTCCCTGATCTCACGCCGCGTCAACCCCAGCAGTAACCCGTTCAACACGATGTTCTCGCGGCCGGTAAGTTCGGGGTGGAAGCCGGCGGCTAATTCGATCAGCGCAGCTACTTTGCCGCGAATCGTAACCGTGCCCTCAGTTGGCTTGTACACGCCGGCAATGATCTTCAGCAGCGTGCTCTTGCCCGACCCGTTGCGTCCGATGATGCCCACCGATTCGCCCGTACCGATGTGAAACGATACACCCTTCAGCGCCAGAAAGTCGTAAAACCCGGGCTCCCGGCGACGAAACAGCTTCGAGAAAACCTCGCGCAAGGTGTCAGGCCGCTCCCGGATGATGCGGAAGCGCTGCACAACATTTTCGAAATCAATGGTCTGGTTCAAGCCATTTCCTGCGTCAGAGGTAATAAACTACGGAATCCTGTACGCGCCGGAAAAACCAATATCCCAGCATCAGCGTCACCAGTCCCACCCCAAGCGTGGCGGAAATCGACACCACCGACGGCAAGAAGCCGTGGTAAATCGCGTGCCTGAAACCGTTCAGGATGTAAACCATTGGATTCAACCGAAAATAAATCTGGTAGCGCAACGGCACGAAATCGAGCGAGTACATCACCGGCGAGGCATAAAACCACGCCGACAGCACCACCTGCAGGATGTGCGCCACGTCCCGAAAAAACACATTGGCAGCCGCACAGAAGAACGCGCAGCCCGTCGCGAACATAATCAGCCCCAGCAGGGGCACCGGCAGGTAGAGCCAGGTCCAGTGGAAAGGAAAACGCAAGGCCAGCATCAGGATGAACAGAGGAATGAGCGACAGCATGAAGTTGATGACGTTGGAAAGCACGGCCGCGATCGGAAACACGACCTTCGCAACGTAAATCTTCTTCAGCAGTTCACCGTTTCCCACCAGCGAGTCCGCAGAGTAGGCCAGCGTCTGCGCCAGAAACGTCCAGGGCAGCAGCGCCGCCATCAGAAAAATCGCGTACTGCTTCACGCCGATCCGGACAATCGTCGAGAACACAACGCTCAGAATGACCATCATCAGCAGCGGATTGAGCAGCGACCACAAGAATCCCAGCGCCGAGCGCTTGTATCGGATATGCAATTCCTTGAGCGCCAAGGCCCAGATCAGTTCGCGGTTACGCTGAATTTCCACCAGCAGTGAGAAAATAGACATGAGTTCTACTTAATGTTCTTCTTTGATTGTAACCCGCCGGGGAGGGAAACGCCGACCTGCGCACCTTGCCCCAAAGGTGTCTCGACGTGCCGCCGTCCTTGGCTCTTACGCGATCGCCACTTCCACCAGCGCTGAATAGAACGTCGCCGCCCCGCCCATGTCGGTCAGACGAGCCGATGTAAGCTCATTCACCTGGCCGCCCGGTGCGAGTTTCGCCCAGTTCAACTCCGCAGCTACCACGCCCGGCTGCACCGCGCTTGCCTTCGGAGCCACCCGTACCCGCAGCCGAATGCTGCCCCGGTCGTTGAAGACCCTCACCCAGTCACGATGCTTCACGCCGCGCGCCGCCGCGTCTGCCGGATGCATATCCAGCCAGTCACGCTCCTGAATCGCCTGGTGGCCCGCCAGGTTACAAAACGTTGAGTTCAGGAAGTTGTCCGCCTTCCGCGCCAGCAACTCCAGCGGAGACTTCCCGCCACCGCTCACGCCGTGCCGCGACTCAAGCGGGGGCGTAAACGCCGCCACGGGATCAAGCCCCTGAGCCGCCAGTTCTGCGCTGAACAACTCCGCTTTGCCGCTGGGCGTCGGAAAATCTCCCTCCGCATACGGAAGGTTAAAGTCGCCTTCGGACTTCCCGACCGCTAACCTCACATGGCCTTTCGCTTCCAACTGCTTGCGGGTGATGCCGCTTACCGGCGAACCATCCACCTTTAACGCGAGGTCGATCATCTCGTCCACCGACTCGCCGAAGCAGGCATCTTCAAATCCCATGCGGGCAGCCAACGCGCGAAACGTCTCCACGTTGCTGCGGCATTCGCCTAACGGCTCAATTGCCTGCTCGGAGAGCTGCAGAAAGTAGTGGCCGTAAGAGGTCTGCAAATCGCGATGCTCAAAAAAAGTCGTCGCCGGCAGCACAATGTCGGCGTAGTCGCAGGTGTCGGTCAGAAACTGCTCATGCACCACGGTAAACAGGTCGGGACGCAGCAGTCCGCGCACCACCTGGTTGCGGTCGGGGCAAACCGCCGCCGGATTCGCGTTGTAAACGAAGAGACCTTGTATCGGAGGGTCTCGCCGGCCGTTCAATTCGCGCCCCAGTTCCACCATGTTGATGCTGCGGGCTTCGCGGTCGCCGGTGCCTGACCTGCACTCCAGGTCCATCCGCTCCAGCCCGCTCCGGTTCAACTTGAACGCGCCGCTCGTGGAGAGTTGCAACCCTCCACCAACTTCTTTCCACGAACCGGTTATCGTCGGCAGCATCGTGATCGCCCGCGTAGCCATTCCGCCGTTGTCGCACCGCTGAATTCCGTAATTCAGCCGAATCACCGCCGGACGCGTCGTCGCATAGTCGCGCGCCAGCCGCCGAATCTGGTCGGCCGCAATCCCCGTCCAATACGCCGCCTTCTCCGGCGTAAAATCCTGCACTTTTGTCCGCAGTTGGTCGAAGCCCAGCGTGTAACGTGCAACGTAATCCTCGTCGTAGAGCTTCTCGCCGATGATCACATGCAGCATCGCCAGCGCCAGCGCGACGTCGGTACCGGGGTTAATCGGCAGATGCCAGTCGGCACAAGCCGCCGTTCGGGTTCGGTACGGGTCAATCACCACCAGCCGCGCCCCTTTGCGCCGCGCATCCTCGATGACAGGCCACAGGTGGATATTGTTGCCGTGGATATTCGCGCCCCACACGAGGATCAGCCGTGAATGGGCAAACTGCTCCGGCTCGGTGCCCAGCTTTGCGCCGATCACCGACTTCAACCCGACTTCGCCGGCATCGGAACAGATCGTGCGCTCCAGCCGCGACGCACCCAGACGATGGAAGAATCGCCGGTCCATCGAACTGCCATTCAGCAACGCCAGCGTGCCGCCGTAGGAGTAAGGCAGAATGGCCTCGCCTCCAGACTCGTTCACGATTTTCCGGAAGCGTGCGGAGATCGCATCCAGCGCTTCGTCCCAGCCGACTCGCTCAAACGCTTCAAGACCGCCGATCGTGCCTTTCGCCCGCACTCGCCGCATCGGGTAGAGCACCCGGTCCGGCGAATAAACGCGCTCCAGATATTTCGCGACCTTTGCGCACAGGAATCCGCGCGTCACCGGATGTGCCGGATCACCCTGCACACGGACAGCTTTTCCATCTTCGACGGTTATCAGGACACCGCAGGCATCGGGGCAGTCGTGCGGGCAGGCAGCGTGGACAACGCGCTTCATCAAACGATTATTTCACATGGAGAGGTGACGGCAATCCTGCTTCAGCGCTGCCGCTCGGGCCAGATCAGCCACCGCAAAAATGCGTTCAGCAGGCTCAGCGCCAAGGCTCCCCAGAACGCCGCCCAGAATCCGTTCACGATGAATCCCGGAGCAAACCAGGCTGCGAACTTCAACATGAGGGCGTTGATGACGAGCCAGAACAGTCCCAGCGTCAGCATCGTAAGCGGAAAAGTCACAACCTTGGCCAGTGTGCCCAGCGTGGCGTTCACGACGCCAATGATCAGCGCCGCCCATAGCGCAGCAACGAAGCCACGCACATGAATTCCCGGCACAACCCTCGCCACCACCAGCAACGCAATCGCACTTAGTACCAGGTTAACCAGCCAGCGCATAGCCCAATTCTACTCCGGAATATCCAGGGGCTGCGGTAAGCTCTTGAGGTGGGCAAACCACCGCACAAGACGAATGCAGCTCGCCTCCTCGATCAGCTCGGCATCAGCTACGAGATCCGCGAATACGAGGTTGATCCCGATGACCTCTCTGCCGAGACCGTCGCCGCCAAGATCGGCCTGCCCGCAGAGCAGACTTTCAAAACCCTGCTCGTACGCGGCGACCGCAACGGCTATTGCTTCGCCGTCATCCCGGGTCACGCAGAACTCGACTTGAAGGCCCTGGCCTCGGCCAGCGGCAACCGCAAGATGGAGTTGGCTCCGCTTAAAGATGTGCAGCCCGTAACCGGCTACATACGCGGCGGGGTTACCGCCCTCGGGGCAAAGAAGTCGCTTCCGGTAATCGCCGATGAGACCATCGAACTCTGGGATGTGATCTCAATCTCGGCCGGACAGCGCGGAATGCAAGTGCTGCTCGCGCCAGCCGATTATCTGCGGGCCACCACCGCAATAGCAGCCCCTATCGCGCGTGATAAGACGTAAGCGTACGCCGAGGGCCGTCTGGACGCGGGGGTAACGGCGGGTGGCCCACCCTTTCGCCCGCTTTTGGCGAAGGGTGGGGACTGGTCCTCTACTGGTCAATGTGCCTTCGGGAAGTAAGCGTACGCCGAGGGCCGTCTGGACACGGTGGTAACGGCTCGGCATTCTCCTAAGTGGGCACTTGGGTTGTGGGCACTTATCCGGTGTCTGCTGGGAGATGCGATGAACCGTTCCGCTGCTGTTGTTCTTGAGACCGTTCCCGCCACGGATGTCCATCCCGCCGTAAAGCGCCAGCGCCGCAGCCCGGAGTTGAAGCGCCAGATCGTCGAAGAATCCTTAGCGCCCGGCGCATCGGTGGCGCGCGTGGCGCGGGCACATGGGGTGAACGCCAACCAGTTGTTTCAGTGGCGGCGCCAGTATGTATCCGGAGCGCTGGGCACGCCCGGCGCGAAGGTGGCACGGCTGCTTCCGGTGCACATAACCTCGAAGCCAGTTGAGGGCAGGCCTCCGGTGGAAGCGTCCGCTGCCGAGTTGGCGGATGCAGCCAAGGTGGCTGAGTCCTCCGGTGCAAACTCGATTCATCTGGAGTTGCGCAAGGCCCGCCTGCGCATCGACGGCCGCGCGGACCCGGCGGTGTTGCGCCTGGTGCTGAAGGCCGTGCTGGGATGATCCGGCTGCCGGGGAAGACCCGGGTATGGCTCGCCGCCGGAGTGACGGACCTGCGCCGCGGCTTTGTCGGCTTGAGTGCGTTGGTGCAGACGGCGCTGGAAGAAGGTCCCTTCTCCGGGCATGTGTTCGTGTTCCGCGGACGGCGCGGCGATCTGATCAAGCTGCTGTGGTGGGATGGTGACGGCCTGTGTCTGCTGGCCAAGCGGCTGGAGCGCGGACGATTCATCTGGCCGAAGGGGGAATGCGGCACCGTGGCGTTGACGCAAGCCCAGTTGTCGATGTTGCTGGAGGGCATCGATTGGCGCCGGCCGCTGCGCACTGCGGAGTCGCCGTTAGCGATCTGAGTGCGCAGCCTGTTTTGCACAGATATTTCTGCGCTGCACTCTTGTGCCGCAGCAGGGTTGCTGGCATATTCCCCACATGGAGATTGCGCCCGCGCTGCCGGATCTGGACTTGCTCAGTCCTGAGGCATTAAAGGCGCTGGTTCTGGCCCAGCAAGACTCTCTCCTCTTGCAACACAACGAACTGAAGGCCGCGAAACAACGGCTGCTCTCCCGCGATGCAGAGATCGAACATCTGAAGCTGCTGATCGCCAAGCTGCAGCGGCTGCAGTTCGGCCGCAAGTCGGAGAAACTGGAGCGGCAGATCGAGCAGCTGGAACTGCGGCTGGAAGACCTGGAAGCCAGTCAGGCCGGGCCAGGGCCGCGACCTCCCGTCGATCCGCTGCCACCGGTTCCAACCGCGAAGTCCGCGCGCCGCCCGCTGCCGGAACATCTGCCCCGCGAAACGCACCGCCACGAACCCGCACAACCGACGTGCCCGGACTGCGGCGGTGGTTTGCGCCCGCTCGGAGAAGACGTGTCCGAGATGCTGGAGTATGTACCGGCACAGTTCAAGGTCATCCGCCATGTCCGCCCCAAGCTGAGCTGCTCGAAGTGCGAGCGCATCGTGCAGGCGCCGGCTCCCAGCCGTCCGATTGACCGTGGCTTGGCCGGACCTGGTTTGCTGGCACACGTGCTCGTGTCGAAGTATGCGGACCATCTTCCCCTCTATCGTCAGGCTGAGATTTATGGCCGGGAAGGCGTCGCGTTGGAACGCTCAACCTTGGCGGATTGGGTGGGCGCTTCCAGCGCAGCCATGGAGCCGCTGGTCGAGACGTTGCGGCGCTACGTGCTGGACGCTGGCAAACTGCATGCCGACGACACGCCGGTGCCGGTACTGGCGCCCGGCCTGGGGAAGACCAAGACGGGGCGGCTGTGGACGTATGTGCGCGATGATCGTCCGGCAGGAAATACTTCGGCTCCGGCGGTGTGGTTCGCCTACTCGCCCGACCGTCGCGGTGAGCATCCGCAACAACATCTGCGGGCCTTTCGCGGGGCGCTGCAGGCCGATGGCTATGCCGGCTTCAACCAGCTTTACGCTGAGGGACGGATTCAGGAGGTGGCCTGTTGGGCGCATGTGCGCCGCAAGTTCTACGACCTGGCCCAAGTCCACGCTTCGCCGATCGCGACGGAAACCATCGAACGGATCGGCGCCCTGTACGAGATCGAAAGCGCGATTCGCGGTCGTCCGCCGGAAGAACGCCGTCAGGTGCGGCAGGCGCGGGCGCGGCCTTTGCTGGAGGCGTTGCGTAGTTGGTGGGAAAGCGGTCTGAGCAGGCTGTCGCGCAAGTCGGATACGACGGCGGCGGTGAACTATGCCTTGGGCCGTTGGCCGGCGCTGGTACGCTACTGCGACGCTGGCCAACTTGAGATCGACAACAACGCCGCCGAACGCGCCTTGCGCGCCGTTGCCCTGGGACGCAAGAACTATCTGTTCGCCGGTTCGGATGCCGGCGGCGAGCGCGCCGCCGCAATCTACAGCCTGATCGGTTCGGCCAAACTCAACGGACTGGATCCGGAGGCGTACCTTCGCCGCGTGCTGGTTTGTATTGCCGACTACCCCGTGAACCGCATCGGCGACCTGCTGCCGTGGAATCTGGTTCCACCAACCGCAGAGGATGAGAGGATAGAACGCTAGAGCTTCAACCAGGATAAGGTGGCGTATGGCGGAAGCGAAGAAGCGCGGGTTGTATCAACTCAAGGTAACGCTGCGGGAGATTCATCCCCCGATCTGGCGGCGCATTCAAGTCTGGCAGGACACGCCGCTGGCGCGGTTGCACCGTATCCTGCAGATCGTGATGGGATGGGAAGACTACCATCTGCACGAGTTCCACATCGGGCGTCGGGTGTATGGGGTACCCGATCCCGACGACGAGCGCACCATGATCGACGAGCGTCGGCAACAGTTGCGGGAGGTCGTTCCGCAGGTGGGCACCTCGTTTGAGTATGTGTACGACTTCGGCGATGACTGGCGACACGAACTGTTGCTGGAGGCCATCGTACTCCCGGAGCCGGAACAGCGGTATCCGTGCTGCCTGGCAGGAGAACGCCAGACGCCCCCCGAGGACGTGGGCGGCCCCTCCGGCTTCGCCGCCTACCTGGAGGCGCTGACCGATCCCAACCATGAAGAGCACGAAAGCATGCTCGAATGGCGCGGCCCCTTTGATGCGGAGTCGTTTGCGCCTGCTGCCGTCAACCGACGACTGCAAAGGAAATCCATCTAGACCCGAGACTTTCTCCGCGCAGGTAGTCACAACAGACACTCTGTCAACCGTGCCAGCTTCGGACGCTTACGGCGAAGGCGGCGTTCATAATGAAGGTGCCGAGGGAACGTGGTGATAGTCGCGCGAGTTGCCAGAAAAAGGGCAGGTCGTGGCCATGCCCTCTGACGGCCAGCAGCAAATGGCAGCAGTGGTTGGCGGTTGAACTTGAAACTCGGGTACTCAAAGATAGAAATTGGGGGATTCTAGGGGATTCTGGGTCGCGGAGCGTTACTTTTCGTTGCTGATGGCGCAAAACGACCTGAGGACGAAAACGTCCTAAATTTCAGCAAACAATGAATGTTCGAGGGGTAAGGTGGTGAGCGCGGGTGGAATCGAACCACCAACCTACTGATTAAGAGTCAGTTGCTCTGCCAGTTGAGCTACGCGCCCCTCGGCGGGACCGTCAAAACCTCTAACGTGTTCTGAGTGTAACAAATGGGGTACCGAACCGTCAACCCGTTATAGCGGTTTTTCTTCATTTTGAGCAGCCGTTTTAGTTGTGCGCAGG
>CAINCZ010000170.1 GCA_903847195.1 uncultured Acidobacteriota bacterium
CATGCCAGCGATCGCTCAGACCCGCCGCAACTGACACTGCATATGGTCGAGGCGCGAGAGATCAATGGCCGTAACTGCCCAGGTTCTGGGGTGGTCATTCCGTGCCGCGCATGATGCGGCATAGGACCGGTCAGATCAGGTGGCAGCGAACCGCCGGAGGAGGGCTTCGGCGTCGAGTGCGAGCGCCTCGATGATGCTCCAACCTCGTTTGCGCGCGGTGTCGATGAAACCACGCAGCGTTGCGAAGCGTCTGGCCCCGTCAAGCGAGCGGAAGCAGCCGGAGATCTTCGCCTTGACCTTCATCATGCGCAGCGCCTGCTCGGCCAGGTTGTTGGTGAACGGCACAGACAGGTCGTGGATGAAGCGCAGCACCTCGGCTTTGCGGTCGCGCAGCCGGATGGCGAGGTTGTGCCCGATACGCTTGGCGACGGGCCGCCTGGATGGTGTTCCATCTTTGCGCAGCCTGGGTTTTCCGAAGGCCGGCAGAGCCTCGTGAAACGCTATGGCCTCGGCCACGATGGCGTCGTAGCGGCGGTCGAGGCGCGCGGCGATTGCCTCCATGCGACGCGTCACCGTCGCTCTGGCCGTCTTCAGCGCCTGCTTCTCCGCCTCGGTCATTTCGTCTGTCTCAGCCAACCGCTTCAGCACACGCCTGACGACGTTGGTCGCGTGGCACGCCAGGCGCAGCAACGCCTGCATGCGTGCTGCCCATGCCTCCTTCTCGATATCGATAAGCGCTTGATGTTCACGCAGCAGGTGAGCACCGCACAGCACGTGCACCACATCATCCAAGGTGTAGTACGATTTGTAGAAGTCGTGCACGACAATGCCGGCTACGCCGTTGAGCATCTCGCCGCGGCCGCCCACGCGGTAATGCGTCAGCGTTGGCGTGCACACTACGTGCAGCCAGAACTGCTGCTTGTTCACGCGCAGGCCGGTCTCATCCATGTGTTTGAGCGGCGCTGCCAGCGCCTTCGGCAAAACCGTCGTCTCCATGAACCCGGCCAACGCATTCGCCTTGCGGGTGACAATGTCTGCGATGGTGGCTGACGAAAGCGAAACGCCGAACAGATCGTCCATCGTCTGCGCCACCCTGTCCTCGGGAACCAATTGCTCCCCATTCAGGTAGACGGCATAGCCGCGAAGCCTTTCGCCGTATTGCACCGGAGCACCGACGTTCGGCGGAAATGCGGCTTTGGTCACGATGCCACAACCGCATCGGCACGCATGCGCGCGGTGCTCCGTCACCTCCAACGGCGGCGGGGCCGGCAAGTCGAAAACCTGGCGCGCCGCGTAGCCGCTCGCTGACAATGGGTTCAGTGCCGCTCCGCATCCGTTGCAGCGCGGCGGAAAATGGTTGATTGTTACGTCAGGAGTTTTGGTCTGCTGCAAGGTGGTGCCCGCATGGCCCTCCTGGCCACCAGACGGCTTCTTCGTTTTGCTGTCGCGCTGACTGGCCGTGCGGATTTTCCGCTCCGGCTTGGCCGCGCCGTCGCTGGATGGAGGCTTGCTGCTGTTCTCGCTGTTCAGCTTCGCGCTGCGTTCAAGCTCCGCAATCCGCGCCCGCAACGGCGCAATCTCCGCCGTGCTGCGCTCGAGGTTCGCCCGCAGGGAAGCATTCTCCGCCTCGCTGCGCAGCAGCTTCGCCAGCGCCTCCTTGAGATCCGCCTCAAACGCGCCGCAGCGGGCGCAGCGGCGTTCGGAGGGGGCCGAGGTTCGCGGGACCAAGCGGTGAAGTGCGGCGGGCATTCACCCAGCCAAGCGTAACCATCAGACCGCCGCAAGGTTCACGGCCACCCGCTCAGAACTGATCAGCGATTCGCTTTGATCCCAGCGCCACAGCGTGGCTCCGTTGTAAAGTCAGCCACCGCCGGCGGCTTTCCCGCTCCGACAACCTGGGCAGTTACCATTTTTTTTCCCGAACAGCTCCCAGGTCCGGCCGAGCGTATGGCAGAAGAAGAACTGCAGTCCGAAGCGCGCGATCTGGAAGGTGCCGCGCGCCACCC
>CAINCZ010000171.1 GCA_903847195.1 uncultured Acidobacteriota bacterium
GAACGGCACAATCCGCGCTCGATCGCGACCCTGCGCCGCCAAATCGCCACCCATCTCGCCCGCGCCTTACCCAGATGCCCTTGTTGCCTACGTCAAATCTTATGACACAGTAGTACTAGGCTTCAGGAGCCGGGGTGCGCCTGCGCTTCCGCTCCGGTTCCGCCTTCAATTGCTCAATGTACAAGTCGCGGTAGCTCTCGGCGAAGGCGCGGGCTCTGGCCTCGTTCATCTGGTCGGAGGGCACGGGAGCTTTGGCCGGGTCGGCCCGGAGCCGCTTCAGCGCTCCGAGCGCCACAAAGTATTCGTGGCTGAAGACAATCGGCGCCGATCCATTGAGCTCCGCGATTTCACCATCCGAATACTCGCGCGATCCGGCCCAGACCATGAAGCCGCGGTCCATGTCGTGGAACAGGACGGGAGTGATGATCAGCATCTCGAGCTTGCAGGTGGGGCAGGCGGCAACGTTGAGGCGGCCTTTCAGAAATTTCTCGGCCGCTTCGGGGTTCAGCTCCGTGTTGACGGAGGCGCAAAGCGGGATGATGTATTTGTGACCGCAGGGACAGCAGATTTCGGCATTGGAGTTGGGAGTCATGACGCTTGCCTCCGGTGGCGAAGGAAGAAGCGCCTGTCGCCCGAGAATTTAAGGGTGCTACCGGGGCCGGGGCGGGGTCAAGAAAATTCAAACTCTGGTGCGAACAGCGCGGCGGGCCGGAGGTGCAAGTCCCGCAGGGTCTAAGGTAGTATGGGCTGCCGGGTGACGGGTCCAGATTTTTGTAACAAAACCCGGGCCACTGCATTGTTACTGGTATAGGACCCGTATGAGGAGGTAAGACCATGTCGAGTGAATGGTTGTGGGTGGTCGGGATTGTGGTTGTCTGGTTTGTGCTGACGCGCTTCGTGCTGCCCAAGGCCGGGGTGCCGACCTGATGCATGCCGAATCCGGCCCGCGGCGCGGGCCAAGACGAGGCGAAGACTTCCGACACGCAGAGCAAACCCGGCTGCTGAGCGGGCAGGCTGACTGACGACAAATATTACGGCGGCGCAGGACAGGCCCGGAAGCAGGGGATGAGGCGATGATCCATCAACTGAAGGTCACGGCGGTTACGGAAAATACAGCTGGGTGCTTTGAAGCACTGGGCGAGTGGGGCCTGTCGCTGTGGATTGAGGCCGACGGGCATCGGCTGCTGTGCGACACGGGCAAGGGCCAGGCGCTCAGCTTCAACGCGAAGCTGCTGGGCCTCGACCTCACCCAGGCCGAGGCGCTGATCATCAGCCACGGGCATCACGACCACACGGGCGGCCTGGCCGCGCTGATCGAGATGGGGTATCGGGGCAAGGTGTACGCGCATCCGGTGGCGTGGACGACCAAGTACCAGAAGCGCGAGGGGCTGCCGCCGAAGCCGATCTCGGTGCCGGTGGCGCGCGAGATGCTGGAGGCGAAGGGCCTGGAGATTATCGCCTGCACCGGGCCGACCGAGATTGCGCCAGGCATCCTGCTGACGGGGGCGGTGCCGCGGCGGGTAGAGTTTGAGACGATCAGCGATCCGTTTTACCGCGATGAGGCGTGTACCGACCACGATCCGGTGGAAGACGATCAGGCACTGCTGATCGAGATGCCGGAGGGATGGGTGGTGATCACCGGCTGCGGCCATGCCGGGATCATGAACACGCTGAACTATGCCAAAGAATTGACGGGCGGCAAGTTGCTGGCAGTGCTCGGAGGCATGCATCTGTTCCGCGCCTCCGACGAGCGGCTGCGGCAGACGATCGCGGGGCTGGAGGCCTCGGGGGTGAAGCTGGTGGCGGCGTGCCACTGCACCGGCCCGAACGTAGTGGCCCAAATGCAGCGGCAGACGGCGTTCCGCGGCATGGGGCTCAATGCCGGCCAGACGATCGAGTTTCCCGCAGGTCGGCAGTACAGCGCAGTGCAATAGCGAATGACAGCAGGCAAAAGGGCGTTTCTTTTTCTACAGCCCGGTCTGAGTGTGGAATACTGCCTGCGCCAGCCAAACAACTGCAAGTGAGGCGATGGTGGGGACCGGGGACCAATCCATACAAGAGAGAACTGCGAGCGAGTGCGTCAGACCCAGCCTGATGCAACTGGTGCTGGTCTTTCTGCGGCTGGGCACGGGAGCGTTCGGCGGTCCGGCGATGGTGCACTACATCCGCCAGCACGTGGTGCTGAAGCGGCGCTGGCTCGACGAGGATAACTTCCGCGACTGCATCGTGCTGGGTCAATCGGTACCGGGCGCGGCCGTGATGCACATGGCGGCGCTGGTGGGGCTGAAGGTGCGCGGCGCCGTGGGCGCGGTGCTGGCGTTTGTGTGCTTCATCCTGCCGGGGGCGCTGCTGATGCTGGCGCTGTCGGCGATCTACGTTGCCACGCAGACGGTCCCGCATGCGATGGCGGTGATGGCGGGGCTGCAGGTCATTGTGGTGGCGCTGATGCTGCACGGCGTTTGGTTCTTTGGCAGAACATATGGGCGGAGCCGCCAGGGACTGCTGATCGCGGTGCTGTCGCTGGGTCTGCTGGCGCTGAAGGTGAGTCCGTTCTGGGTGCTGCTGGCGGCCGCGGCGGCGGGCGCGGGGTTGTTTCGCGGCGAAACGGTGGATCCGGCGGGCGCCGGGCACGACATCGAGGCCCGTGGCGAGTTGACGACGGCGCTGGCCGTGATCGCGGTGCTGGCCGTGGGAACGGTTCTGCTCTGGTGGTGGCGGCCCCGGGCGGCGGTGATGGCGCTGCTGATGATGAAGATCGACGTGTTTGCCTTCGGCGGCGGCAGCACGACGATTCCGCTGCTGTTCCATGAGTTTGTGAGTACGCGCGGCTGGCTGACGGCGAAGATGCTGGTGGACGGCATTGCGCTCGGGCAGATCACGCCGGGGCCGATCGTGATCACGTCGACGTTTGTGGGCTACGTGCAGCATGGGCTGGTGGGCGGGATCGTGGGAACGGCGGCGATGTTCCTGCCTTCCTTTGCCATCCTGATGATCGTGGCGCCGCACTTCGAGCGGGTGAAACGGTGGAGGTACTTCACGGCGGTGTCGAAGGGAACGATGGCCTGCTTTGCCGGGCTGCTGCTTTTTATGACACTGCGTATCGGGGTGGAGGTGCCGTGGAGTCCGGCGCGGGTTGTGCTGGGGCTGGCGACGCTGGTGGCGCTTTATAAGAAAGTGGACATGCTGTGGGTGGTGCCGGTGGGCGCGGTGATTTCGTGGTTTGTGCTCTAGCCGGCAGCGGAGAAGGTCAGCGGAAGCAGCAGATTCCTCGTCGCTGCGCTCCTCGGAATGACAAGTTTTCGGGGTGAGGTGGCCGCCCGCCCGGGCGGATCAGCGGGCTCAGGTGAAGCCGCCGCGACGGCCGCTGGGGCCGCAGCCTCCGGCGGAGAAGCTCGAGAGTAGGCGTTCGACGGTGCACGAATGGCAGCCGGGACATTTCAGGTCCTTGTCGGCATCCTTGAGACTGCGGATCATTTCAAAGCTCTTGCCGCAATCGCGGCACCGGTATTCGTAGATCGGCATGATGGCGCTTCCTTGACCCGTGGGCAGAGCCCGTATTCGACCCGTCGACCGGCAATCGGCGACCGTCGCTATCTTAATCTTAAATGGGGAGCGGGGGGGAATCGTTACAGGCAGAAGTGGGGCCAAAAGGAA
>CAINCZ010000172.1 GCA_903847195.1 uncultured Acidobacteriota bacterium
CGACTTGCTGGTGCAGCGATCCAGAGACTGGTATGCCCGCCGTGGGCAGCAACGGCGGATCAAGCCCGGCGACCGGCTGGCTGTCCTCGGGCATGGCATCGCGGTGGTTGAGCGGGTAGACGGCAAAGAGGTTCACGCCGTGCTGTGGAACCGGGACATGGTGAAAATCGGGCGCAAGGAAATCGTCTGGGACGAAGGTAATAATCGGTGGGAAACGGCAGTCGTGGCGGCAACGAGCAGCCGCACTCTTAAGGGGGACTGATGCACAGACATTGTTGCGACGTGACGGGGCATGAATACCAATGCAGTGACGACTGCGAATGCTTCTGCGGGCTTCCCATGGAGCAGGGCGATCACAGTGATTGCCCGGTTCAATTACGGGCGTGTCCCGAGCACCAAGGCAAAACAGCGTGCCCGATTTCGGAAGTCGGTTCCGACGCGGTAGCGAGCGACTTCAGCATTTTGTCTCCAGAGCGCCAGCGGGCGGTGCCCCATTGCGAATGCGGGTGTGCCGCCGCCGACCGCAGCAAGATGGTCGGCTGGTGTCTTTGGTGCGACCACGGTTACGTGCATTACAGCCGTGTGATCGAATCCCGCCACTTCGCCAACAATTGCCCCGGCGCTCCTCATGAACTAAAGGAAGCTGAGCGGGCGATGCTGGCGAAGCCAAACTGAAATCGGCTAAGCAGAAATCTGTCGCCAAGTATGCCGCAGCACGGAGGGACATGAAGGTCGCCCTGTACGCCCGAGTCAGCACGCATAATGGTCAGAATCCTGAAATGCAGTTGAGCGAACTCCGCGAGTACGCGTCCCGCCGTGGCTGGGAGGTAGCGAGTGAATATGTCGATGAGGGCGTCTCTGGCTCCAAGGAATCCCGCCCCGCATTGAACCGCCTGATGGCGGATGCCCATCGCCGGCGATTCGACACGGTCGCCTGCTGGAAGATTGATCGTTTTGGTAGGTCGCTGAAACATCTCGTGAACGCCCTCGCCGACCTCGACGCCTGTGGCGTGGCGTTCGTCTCGCTGCGTGACAATCTCGACCTGAGCACGGCATCTGGTCGCCTGATGTTTCAGGTTATCGGTGCCATGGCGGAGTTCGAAAGGGCGTTGACGCAGGAACGGGTCCGGGCAGGGCTCAAAAATGCGGTAATAAACGGCAAAACCCTTGGTCGCCCACGTCGAGTGGTAGACCGTGACCACATCCTCACTATGCAGTCCGAGGGCGCGAGCCTGCGGGAGATCGCCGCCAAGCTCGGCGTCGGGTATGGCACCGTCCGGAAGCGGCTCGCGGCGAGTGAGCGAAAAACCCTCGCCCCGGGGGCGGTCAGGAAGCCTGATTCGCAAGCAGTTGCGCGTTCCGGTTTCGTGAGCGGCAAACACTTGTTTGATGCTCGGCAAGAAGAACGCCTTCGTTGAGGACTACCGTGAGTCAATCCCGCCGCCAAGACGCAGAGCCTGACGAGATCAGACAGCTTGCCGCCCGGCGTGTAGGAGCCATGTGGGCATGCTTGGGTGTTCTTTGCCCCGATTGGACGGCGCAGGAGAAGAAAGCGCTCGCCGAGAAGGTGTTGATCCTGTGCCGTGGGGAAAAGAATCCGACGCCACAGAAGCCACCAACGATTCAGATCACCCCGGCACAGGTGGAAGAAATCGTTAGGGCGAACATGCAATGCATCAATCCCCGCTGCCCCATGCTGCTGTTCTCCAAGCAGATCGCGGACGAACTCAACGAGTTTTTCAAAGGGGAAGAACCCTGACGCTTGACGAGCATAAGCCATGCGAATCTGATCGTCGGGGGTAGCGGGAGCAACGTTTCCTTCGGGAGCAGGAATGGCTCGTCCGTGGGAGTGTGTCCTCCGGCGTTCATCCCCTTGGGGGGAGCCGCCGGGTGGTTCACGCTATGGCCATTCATCATCAATCATCGGAGATGGGGAACCGCAGCGGCGGCTAAAAAGTAAGCCACCCCTATCACGATGCCCATAGCAGCGGCGGTTTCCAGCCCAAGCCAGCGCGCGTAAGCCCGCCTATTTGGAACCGATGCTGCCTTGCGCCACGCCTGATTGAAATGCCTCAGAGCCGCTAACACCGTCAGTGCCAGCAGGAACGCCAAGCTGAGAAAAAGAGCGAGTCTCAGCGTGGGTGAAGCGGGCGTGCGTGCATCAAGCGACGGCCACAAAGAATAGGCAGCGCCGAACGGTAGATCAGAAGCGCAAGATCGTCGAGGAGACGTTGGCGGCCGGCGCTTCGGTGGCTCGCATCGCACAAGCGCACGGAATCAACGCCAACCAAGTGTTTTTGTGGCGCCGACTGCATCACGCTGGGCGACTTGGCGGCCAGCCGAACCATGCCGCGCTGTTGCCGGTAAGCTCGCGCCGGCAACCGTGGCTTAGGAAGCCTCGCGAACTGAGGCCCGGTCGGAAGGGAAAAAACGACCTACGGCAGGCTTAAAACCATGCCCTGACATCATGCAGTTCTTTCGCCCGCTGCGCGGGCTTGTCGTGGCCAGTGCAGGGGGCTGAAGCCCCCGCCTTTTTGCAACGACTTACGGCACGGCTGAAGCCGCGCCCTGAAACGAACCGGCCCATCCGGGTACTTTTTAAGCAGCCTGTGAAGCCGTGCCCTGGCACGGAGAAACAAAAGGGCCGCCCATCATGTTACCTCCGGTGGGCGGCCCCTGACGATACCTTCTTACGCTACTTCTTCCAGAGCCAGGCCCACTTTTCCTGCGTGGCCTTGGTCAACTCGGGGGTGGCCTCGGCGACGGCCGGATAGTCCTTGGACTGCACGCGATCCCAGGGACGGCAGGCGTTGATGATGGCGCGGTTATTCCAGAGTTTCTTGGAAAGCTTGTCGGCGTCGCAGATCATCGGGTCGAGCGGATTGCTCCAGCACTGCCGGATGATGTCGATGTCGATGGCCGGGTCGCAACGGGTGCTGAGGGCCCAGATGACATCGTCGTTATTGGTGGGATCGATGTCCTCATCGACCACAATGGAGAAGCGGTTCATCAAGCCGCCGGCCTGACACTGCACGGCGAGGCTGGCAGCCTGGGCGGCGTGGCCAGCGTACTTCTGCTGGATGCTGGTGACGACCCAGCCGCGGCTGGCGCCGGCTTCCGACACCCAGACGGACTTAACGGCAGGCACACCGGCCTTGCGCAGGAAATCCTTGATGGTGGCCGAGCGGAAGACGCTGCTGAAGTAGGAGAAATCATGCAGCGGACGGCAGGGCGGGCAGCCCAGCTGAATCGGCTTGTTGCGATAGTAGACGGCCTTGACGCGCACGACGGTTTCCTTCTTCTGGCCGGCGGCGTAGTAGCCGGTGAATTCGCCGAAGGGGCCTTCAAACTCGACGTCGCCCTTGGTGGCGTAGCCTTCGATGGCGATCTCGGCATCGGCCGGGATGGGGAGGCCGGTGATGGGTCCCTTGATGCAGGGCATGCGCTGATTCATGATCGCGCCCGCCCAGTTGAGTTCGCTGACGCCGTCGGGAACCTCGGCGCCGCCCAGCAGCAGCAGCAGCGGATGCGAGCCGAAGACCATGACGACCGGGCAGGGCTCGCCGCGGTCCCAGTACTTCTGGCGCATGATGTTGCCGTGGTGGCCGGGCGAGATGTAGTTGCCGACCGAGTTCTTGGTGTGGCGCTGCACGCGGTAGGCGCCGACGTTGTACCAGCCGGTTTCGGGATCCTGGTGAATCTGGATGGAGCCGGTGCCGATGAAGGCGCCGCCATCGAGTTCGTGCCAGAGCGGAACGGGGAAGATGTCGAGGTTGACGTCGTCGCCGACCTGCTTGTTCTCCATCACCGGGCCGTCGGCAACATACTCGACCGGGTAGTCGCCCATCTTGCGGTCGAGATCGCGCAGGATCTCGGCGATGCGGTTGGTGAGCGGCAGGGTCTCGAGCTGCTCCTTGATGCCCATGGTGAGGGCGAGCGTGCGGGCGTTGAGCATGGACCCGGTCATCACGCGAAAGCCATCGGGGAAGCCCGGGAACTTGTCGAAGACCAGCGCGGGGCCGAAGCGCTTGGAGTTGATTTCGCTGATGGCGCCCAATTCATACTTCAGGTCGGCGCCCGTGGCCTCTTTCAATTGGCCGATGGCCCTGGCTTGCTCAAGCCAGGCGCGCAGGTCGAAGGCGCTTTGGGGAGTCTTGCTTGCCGTTGCGGAGGTTTGCATAATAGTGCTCCCTTACGTGTGAGTTCTGGTTCGAGACCAGTGTTGGATCAGAAATGCTTCGCCGGTACAAAGCAACCGCATCACGCCGGAGAACCCGACCGAGTCCAGTGCTCTTGCTTAGAACCTCCAACCCGGCAGTGGCGCGTACAGTTCAGGCTCGGCGCCCGCGGCGAATCGGAGCAATCGCGCGAACCAGGAAGAACAGAGCACAAGCGGCGAACGAAACTCTGCCCGAAATCAGTGCGCGACGGTTCGGAAAGTATACCCCGGGTCTGGTTCCGGGTCACGGATGTCATGACGAATTCCTGCGCGAGAAAGCGAACACCGTTCCCTTTCAGCGTGAGGGGTCTTCCGTGTTTCCGAAAACAGCGGGTGTAGCGCGACGACGCGATTCGCGCACGACGTGGAGCGAAAGCGCTGCGAGTCGCGCAAAATGTGACCCATTCGGGACAGGAGGTTACCGTCGGCAGGCCGGATGCGGCGCAAAGCGCTTGTGCAAAGGTGAGGGGAGCGTTTATCGTTGCCCTCCATAGCCACCCGGACGGCGCGGAGAGTCGGCAAGGACCGATGGGCGAAGTAGCAGGCCCTGACCGTCGGGGCGGAAGTTCGTCAGGCAAGCTGGTTTGCAGTGATTTAGGGCCGATCCCCCGGCTCATTCTCGCGCTGAAGAAAAGCCTGGGAGGTTTCATAATGAGCTCTGCTGTTGCCCCTGTGACTGCGCCGGAGCGTTCGGCCGCGTACCGCTGGAACATCATCTTACTGCTGGCCGCATCGCAAATGATCGCCTACATCGACCGGGTGAACCTGTCGGTGGCGGCGCCAATCCTGATCAAGCAATACCATTACACGCCGAAGACGCTGGGCATCCTGTTCTCGATCTTCAGCTGGGTGTTTACCTTCGCGCTGCTGCCCTCGGGACCGTTTGTGGATCGGGTTCGGGCGCGCATGGGCTACACGACGGGCGTGCTGTTGTGGTCGGCAGCGACCGTGCTGTGCGGCACGACCGTGGCCTTTGCGCCGCTGGCCGTTTATCGCGCACTGGTAGGCGTTGGCGAAGGCCCAATGATCCCGGCCGGACAGCGCGTGATCTTCGAGACGTTCCCGAAGACGCAGCGCGCGTCGGTGGTCGGCATCTTCTTTGCGGGTAACAAGGTGGGCTTGGCGCTGGGCATTCCCTTTGCGGCGGTGCTGCTGCACTGGTGGGGGCTGCCTGCGGTGTTTTACGTAACCGGTGCCGTCGGATTCGTGTGGATCGCCTGGTTCCTGCTGTCGTATCGCCCGACGGCGGCTCCGCCGGTAAAGGTGCAGAGCAACATCACCTGGGGCGCTCTGCTGCGGTACCGCACAACCTGGGGCATCATGCTCGGTCAGGCCGGATACCTTTACACCTATTACGTCTTTGCGACGTGGCTGCCGGGCTACCTGGTGCTGCAGCGGAAGATGTCGATCCTGAAGAGCGGCTGGGTCGGCATGCTGCCGTTTATCGTCGGCGTGCTGGTGACGATCCTGGGCGGCTGGGTGAGCGACAAACTGGTAGCCGGTGGCATGCGGCTTACGGTGGTGCGCAAGTCTCTCACCGTGGGCGGATTGTTTGCCGCCGCCGTGTTCACGCTCGCGGGCGCCTACGCGGAAGGGACGTGGACGGCGATCAGCTTCCTGACGCTGGCGATTGCCGGCTTCAGCTTCTCGACCGGCTCGATTCAGTCGATGGCGGTTGATGTGGCTCCGCCGCACATCCTTTCATCGCTGGTGTCGCTGCAGAACTTCGGCGGCAACTTCGGCGGCTCGTTTGCGCCGATCGTGACAGGCTACCTGATCAGTTCGGCCGGAGACTTCCGGGTACCGCTGCTGGTGACGGCGGCCGTGGCGCTGCTGTCGTGCGTCGGTTATGGCCTAGTCGTCGGCAACCTGGACGCCGAGCTGAAGGCGAAAGCAACGTAGTAAACCGGCGGAATCCAATTTCGCCAGCCCCGGAGGACGGCCTCCGGGGCTTTTCTTTGTCTGTGGCTTCTTTTCCTATACTTTCTGCAACTTGCGGAATTTGGGAGAGCCTGGCGCGGGCGACTTTGAAGCAGTCAGCCAATCGGAATTTTCGATTAATCCCATCACAAATTCAGGAACTCTGTTCCGTGTCCAAAATGAAACAATCGGCGCACGCACCAGCTGAAACGGATCGAACCAAGGGAAGTCTCTACGCAGCAACGCAGGTTTTCGTTCTTACGCAGACCTTCCCCCGCACGACATAAGCAACCGTTGCTGGATGCTATTCCAAGGTCATTTTTTAGGAGGGGACATGAAGCTGCGACTTACGGTCGTGCTTCTAGTGGTGTTGTTATTGGCGGGCACTCTGGCTGCGCAGACATTCCGCGGGGGAATCCAGGGAACTGTCACCGACCCGACCGGCGCCGCGATTGCGGGCGCAAAGGTTGCGGTAACCAACGTCGATACCCGCTTCAGCCGAAACGTGGTTTCCGACGCGCAGGGCAACTACACCGTCACGGAGCTGCCGCTGGGCAACTACTCGGTGACGGTCAGCTTCACGGGCTTCGCCATCAAGAAGGTGGAAGGAGTCACGGTCGAGATTTCCAGCAACAGACGCATTGACCTGCAGCTGACGACCGGCTCGGTGCGCGAGACGGTGCAGGTGACGAGCGCCGCGCCGATGGTGGAGACCACCGGCAACACCATGGGCGGCATGATCGAGAGCAAGCAGATTGCCGAGCTGCCGGTGAACGGACGCGACTTCACCAAGCTGCTGGAGACGGTGCCGGGCGCGGTGAGCGACCCGGTGGGTTCGACGGAATCGGCGGGTTCCTACGGACTGTTCAGCATTAACGGAAACCGGGGCCGGTCGAACAACTTCCTGCTCGACGGCACCGACATGAACGACGGCTACCGCAACCTGCCGGCCATCAATCAGGCTGGCGTGTGGGGCTGTCCCTCGACGATCCTGCCGACCGACGCGCTGGCCGAAGTGCCGGTGACGGCGAGTCCGGACGCAGAGTTCGGGCGCAGTTCGGGCGCGACGGTGAACCTGGTGACGAAGTCGGGCACCAACCAGATCCACGGCGCCGGGTTTGAGTATTTCCGCGATGGCGCAATGGGCGCACGCAACTACTTCAACAGCGAGCCGATGCAGAAGAACAGCTTCCGCAACAACCAGTTCGGCGGCTCGCTGGGCGGCCCGCTGGTGAAGGACAAGACGTTCTGGTTTGTCTCGTTTGAGGCCCAGCGCGAAAACGGCGGCATGCCGCAGACCGGCGTGGTGCCGACGCAGAGCTACATCAGCGACTGGATGCTGACGAACACGATCAATCCGGTAATCAGCAAGCTGCTGACGCAGGTGAAGCCGTGGGGCACGCTGCCATCGTTCAGCGATAAGACGATTGCCTTTGCACCGGTGACCTACACAACGCCGTTTACCAACAACAGCGACAACCTGATCGTAAAGCTGGACCAGCACCTGAAGGTGTTCAGCAACAGCGACCTGCTGACCGGGCGCTACTTCTTCGCGCAGGGCGCGCAGAGCTTCCCGCTAGGCATGCTGAACACGGGCTCGACCGCGCCGGGTTACAACACCTACACGCCGACGCACGTGAACATCGTTTCGCTGTCGTTTACCAGCGCACCGAAATCGAACCTGGTGTTTGAAATCCGCGGCGGCTACAACCGCTTCTACCAGGCGTTCCTGCCGCAGGACAATGCGTTCAATCCGACCACGATCGGTTTGAACACGCTGCCTCCGGGCTTCACCTCGGCCGACATGGGTCTGCCGTCGATCAAGATCAGCAACGGCGAAAATGCCGCTTACAGTCCCATCGGCTCGACGAGCAGCGATGCGCGCGCGCGCATCGACACCAACTACCAACTGTTTGGCAACGTGTCGTGGACCAAGGGTACCCATAACTACAAGTGGGGCTACGAGTGGCGGCGCACGTTCATCAACAGCTACATCAACAGCGGCCACCGCGGCAGCCTGAGCTTCGCCTCGCTGGACGATTTCCTGGCGGGCAGCATCGACAGCGGCTCTTCGGCGGCGGGCGCCAGCAAGCGATACAGCTACCAGAACGCCGACGGCGCATACTTCCAGGATTCCTGGCGCATGACCAAGCGGCTCACCGTGAACTACGGCATCCGCTGGGATTACTACGGCGTGGTGGGCGAGAAGTACAACCAGTTCAGCCTGTTCGATGCCAAGACGGGGACGCTGCAACAGGTGGGCGCAGCGGGCGGTCCGAGCCAGCTGTATCCGAAGGACTGGCTCAACTTCGCTCCGCGTCTGAGCTTTGCCTGGGACACGACGGGCAAGGGCAAGCTGGTGGTGCGCGCCGGTTACGGCATCTACTACGATGGCGCATCGCAGGACTTCTTTGTGGGCAACCAGCCGTGGAACACCTTGCCGGCGCAGGCCGGTCCGGCGTTCAACAACATCGGCTTTGCCGGTACGGTGGCATCCAGCATCGTGGCCGGGCAACCGGTCTTCGGCAGCTACGCTCCCCAAAGCGCGTTCACGGTTTCGCAGAAGCTGGTGACGCCGCGCTACCAGTCCTACAACCTGAATGTGGAGTCGCAGGTGGCACGCAAGATCGCGTTGCAGGTGGCCTACCTCGGCTCGCAGGGACGGCACCTGTTCCGCTTCCGCGATATCAACCAGGTGAACCCGGCGACGGGCTCGTCGCCGTATCCGGCCTACTACTACATCAACCAGGTTGAGACCACGGCCGCCTCGAACTACAACTCGCTGCAGACCAGCCTTAAGATCAAGGACTGGCACGGCCTGACCTCGACCCTGAACTACACCTGGGCGCACTCGATCGACGACGCCAGCGACGGGCTGGACTTCGTGCCCAACGCGGCGCAGCCGGACAACAGCTACAATCCGCGGCGGGAACGGGCCGACTCGAACTTCGACATCCGGCACCGGGTGCAGTGGTTCTGGAGCTACAACCTGCCGAAGCCGGCGGCGATGAAATGGCTCACCAACGGCTGGGGGCTCAGCGGCATGTTCAATTACGCCACTGGCCAGCCATACACGCTGAACTACATCTATGAAGGCGACTACAACGGCAGCGGCGAGTGGTTCGGCCGTCCGGACATCATCGGCAATCCGTATGCCGGCGTGACCGGAAAGGGCCTGCTGAACCTGGCAGCCTTCGCGGCGCCGTGCACGGTGGACGCCAGCGGCAACTGCATCGCAGGCACGCAGCACTTCGGCAACGCGGGCCGCAACCAGTTCCGAGCGGCCAACTACTTCAACGCCGACTTCTCGGTCGCCAAGACGCAGAAGTTGACCGAGAAGATCACGATGCAGATACGGGCCGACTTCTTCAACGTGTTCAACCATCCGAACATGACGAATCCGCTGCTTCCGGGCTTCGGCGTCGACATGTATCAGAACGGCTCGAATATTGTGGGCGGCAAGCTGACGGGATCGGGAATCCTGACGCCGGCGGCGACGCCGGACGTGGGCAGCGGCAACCCGTACCTGGGCGGCGGCGGTCCGCGCACCATGCAGGTGGCGGTTCGCGTATCGTTCTAGTCTGATCAAGGCGAGCATTCGGGGTCCGTTAACGGCCCGGAATGCTCGCATTTTCTTTTGCCCGCCGATGATGCCCCCAGACAATTCAACGGCCACGGCGAAGTGCGCTAGAATAGCGGCACTTCGCGGGCAGGCATAGGTTGATTGAAAAGAGCGAATATGAAGAGGACGCTGATTCGTGCGCTGCTGATCAGTTGGGTGACGTTCACGGCTTTGGCCTTCGGTGTGCCTGCGCTGCTGGCGCAGCTGGCTGAAGCGCCGAAACACGGCTTGTCCGGCGGCGGGGCGCATAAGATCATCTCGATCCGCATCCAGGAAAAAGAGCGGCGCACGCCGGGAGCGGCGCCTGAATTGACGATGCGCGTGGGAGAGAAGCTGCCGCTGCGCGTGTTGGCGGCGTGGAAGATACCTTACGTGGGCGAAGTTACGGACCGGGTCGCGCTGAAGGTGAGCAACCGCAAACTGGCGGAGATCGGTCAGGATGCGGTGCTGGTGGCGCGGCGTCCCGGCAAGGTGACGGTGGAGGCGACGCTGCGGGTGGCCGACCGCGGGAAGGAGCACGAGCTGCTGGCCCCGGCGGAATCAGCTGGAGGAGATCCGGTGGTGAAGTTTCGTTACCGCGTTGAGGTGACGATCACGCGGTAAGTCGGCCGCAGCGGGTTTTTGAGGATCGTGAATTTTGGGTTACAGTTGAGGCGACTGTGCCGGGAGCGTCCCGGGAAAGTGCGAGTCAGGGTGCAAGAAGCGCGATGGTGAAACGTCCGACGGTCCGCAAGACCGCTGTCCCCGACAAGAAGAAAGCGGCGAAGGAGCGCGTGCCGTGGCGCCGCATCCAGACGCGCGCGCGGCTGCTGGGCGCCGCCTACGAGATCATGTCGGTGAAGGGCGTGGATGCGGCGAGGATCCAGGAGATCACCGACTGTGCCGAGGTGGGCTTCGGGACCTTCTACAACTATTTCAAGTCGAAGGACGAGGTCGCGGCCGGGCTGCTGGACTGCATCATCGACGACCTGGCGCGGCGCAACGACCTTGCCACGACGCCCTTCAAGACGACTGAGCCGGGGCGGGTGATGCCGGTATCGGTGCGGTTGACGCTGCGCGAGGCGGCGCGCGATCCGGTGTGGCGCTGGTGGGCGATGCGCCCCGATTTGCTCTCCGACCGCATGAGGCGGGCGTTTGAGCCCTACGGCACGCGCGACCTGCGCATCGCGGTCAAAACCGGATGCTACGCACTCGAAGACAGCGCGGTGGAGACCACCTGGGCCGTCATGGTCTGGATGATGGTGGGCGGCTTGTGCGACATCCTGCACGACCGCTATCCGGTGGCGCATGAGAAGTACGTGGTCGAGATGATTACGCGCGTGGCCGGAGCCTCGTCGCAAAACGCGCGCAAGTGGGTGGCCGACCCGCTGCCGCCGTATCCGGCAGCGAAGATCGACTTCACCTTCGACCTGAATCAGCGCGGCGTCTGAGGCTCGCGCCGGAGCGAGGCGCAGAGCATCCCCCCAACATTCAATGCGATTCGGCAGACGGCGGGCCGTGCGCCGCCGGAGAGGGAGCGGCGGCATTTTCGCTTTGACTTCTAATCATTTTCTGATGTTTAATCACCACGTAGTTTTCTAATCCCTGACGGTACAGACAAGCTGATATGCTCGGCGGCGCGAGCTGCGGCGTACACATTCGGAGGTGCTTGTGGACAAACTGGAAGCAATCAAGGCAGCGCTGGGTGAAGTGGAAGAAGATCAGGCGCTCGAAGCGATGAAGGCGGCGGTAGCGGCGCAGGTGCCGGCCACCGAGATTCTGGCGGCTTGCCAGCAGGGCGTGGAAGAGGTCGGGCGGAGGTTTGAAGCCAAGCAGTACTTCATCAGCGAGCTGATGATGACGGGCGAGATCCTGCGGC
>CAINCZ010000173.1 GCA_903847195.1 uncultured Acidobacteriota bacterium
CTGCTGGTTCGCCTGGAAGTTGCGCTGGTTCGCTGAAATGCCGTAGGCGTTGGCTCCGGCGGTGCTGGCAAGGCCCATGTAAGCCTGATCGGCCTGCTGCGCACCGGACAGCGGCGCCAGTTCCATGCCAGACACCCCGGTCGAATAGTCCGACAGGGCGCCCATCTTCGCCTGATTGATGATCTCCTGAAGCATCTGCGGCGTGGTGGCCGCGTTCATCGTGTTCTGGATGCCAGCTTTCGTGAAGGCATCCGAACCACTGAAGTCCTGTCCCGCCCCGCCGTAGGCCGCATTCGCCCCGCCGATGGCCGATTGCAGGCCGGAGAGGCCGGTCGCCTGCCGTTGCAGGTTGTTCAAGTCCCATGCGGTATTGAAGTCAACCGCCGTCCGGCCCTCCACCCCGGCGGAAGTCGGCGACATGATGATGCCGCGGGAGGCATCCCCGGAGCGGGTAGAGTTGAGGATCTGGTTCCACAGGTCGGCCTTGGCGCTGCCCATCGGGTCGAAGGCAGTGTTCATCAACTGCTGGCCGCCCGCCAACGCCGTATTGCCCGCGCCAATCTGGCCGATGCCCGCCTGCTGGAGCATCGCCGCGTAGGTCGGGTCCAGCGCCGCCATGCTGGCGTACTGCTGGGCGATGCCCGGCCCCGCCGCCGTCAGGCCGGAATAGTCTGCGCCAAGGCGTTGAGCGAGGATGGCGCGCAGGGTCGGGTCGATCTGGTTCGGCAGCTGGGACGCCAGTCCGCCCTGCAACTGCTGCAAGGTCTGCCACTGGGCGTCGTAAGTAGCCGGTTGGGCGGGGACGTAGCCATAGCCGCCCGCTCCTGGCCCCGCCGCATTGTTGCTGCCGAACATGGAGTTCAGGCCCGCGCCGATGCCGATGATGGACGCCACCGTCCCCAGCCCTGGGAAGAACCACAGCCCCAGAACAACCAGCAGTCGCCTAAGCAGCTTGCTCATTGAATTGCCCCTTCTCCAGACCCATGCACAGGCAGTCGTGCAGCACGCCGTCCTTGAGTACCCGCTTAGTCGAGTGGCCCTCCACCCGGAAAGCGAGCTTCTGGAACACATGTATCATCCTCGGGTTGCTCTCCGGTGGGAAGGCCACGAGTTTCAGGCAAAGCGTATTGGCGAACATCCACGCCACCCCGGCGCGCAGGGCCATGTAGCCGTTGCCCCGGTATTTGGGCAGGATCGCCATGTGCGGATTCCAGCACGTCGAGTTGACCGGCGTGAACAGCATCATGCCGATGGCCGTATCGCTGACCACCCCGTTGTCCCAAGTCTCGAGCGTGGGAACGAGGTAGAACATCAGCGGGTGAATCCCCGGCTCCCAGTCGTCCTTCACGCCGTCGTCGCGTACCCATGGTCTGATGTCCGGGTCGTCGAAGATCGACTTGATGAGGGCGCGGTCCTCAGTGCGCTCGATTTTCACGTTCCGGTTCCTTGATGAGCAGCTTCGGGAATACCTTGCGAAAAAGGTGCTTGATGCGCTTGGAGTCGTCCTTCAACTTGATCGACATCAGGATCGGGTCCATGTCGATGAACATCTCGCTCACCGAATCCCAGCGCAGTTCGTCGAAAGCGAGTCCGGGCAGGCAGTGCCAGAACGCCTTTTCCATCATTTGCCGCTCGCGCATCTGCTCGAAGGGAATGAACAGCACGCCATCCTTGCCGCGAATCTCATCGAACTCCTCGGCCATCAGGCGAACGAAGTTGTTGACCGGAATCCCGGAGGCATGCTCGATGCGCTCGACGTCCTCCGGGTTGCGCTCGATGACAAGGATTCGCTGGCAAATCTCGGCGTAAATTTGCGAAGCGAAGATGCCCAGTGCGGAGTCGGCAACGCCCATGTGGCTGTAGGC
>CAINCZ010000174.1 GCA_903847195.1 uncultured Acidobacteriota bacterium
CCATTACTTTCTTGGCTGCGTTAGCAGCCATCAAATGACACCACCGATTGATTATGGGCTGCTGACACAGCCAAGAAGAAAGTAGCGGGTTCCAAGGGCCTCTCGGCCCTTGGCGGGTCCAGGGCAGAGAGGCTGTGAATCTTTCTCCGGATGTGATTCGCTAGGTATGGCGGTTCGTGTCTGCGAGGTATGTTGCGATGGCTGAACTGTTTGATGATCTTCCCGAGCAAGCTCCCCCTGCTCCGGTTGGCGTTGGCGCCCCGCGGTTGCGTCGTCCGGAGCGAGATCAACTGGTTCTCTGCCCGGGCTCACTCGACGCTCTGCTGCCAGCAGACCATATGGTGCGAGCGGTCGTTGCTTTCGTTGATCAACTGGACATCGGGCCCCTCTACGATGCCATCCGCGCACGCGAGGGCGTACCGGGTCACCCGCCGGCCGACCCTCGGCTGATGGTGGCGCTGTGGCTCTACGCCACCATCGACGGCGTCGGCAGCGCCCGCGAACTGGCCCGGCTGTGCGTCAATTCATTGCCCTATCAATGGTTGTGCGGCGGCGTCAGCACGAACTACCACAGCCTTGCGGACGCCCGCCTGAGTTGTGCCGCCTGGCTCGACCAGACGCTGGTGGCGAGCATCGCGGCGCTGCTGGCGGCTGGGGCGATCAGCCTGACCAGCGTGGCGCAGGACGGCATGCGGGTGCGGGCCTACGCCGGGGCAGGCGCGTTTCGGCGCCGTCCGCACCTGGAGCAGTTGCTTGCCGAAGCTGAAGCGCAGGTGGCGGCCCTGAAGCAGGAACTCGATGGCGACGCGGCGGCCTCGTCGAAGCGCCGGCAGGCCGCCGCGCAGCGGGCGGCGGAGGAACGCGCGAGCCGTCTCAAGGCGGCGCTGGCGGCGTTGCCCGCGGCCGAGCAGCGGGCAGTGCGCAACAAGAAGAAGGCCGAGCAGGCCCGCGTCTGCAGCACCGACCCTGATGCGGTGGTGATGAAGATGCCGGACGGCGGGTTTCGCCCCGCCTACAATACGCAACTGGCCGCCGAGACCGAGCACGGTCTGATCGTCGGCCTCGATGTCACCACGACGGGCGCCGACCAGCCGAGTCTGGAACCGATGGTGGCACAAATCGAGGCGCGCACCGGCCGGGTGCCGCAGGTGGTGCTGGCTGATGGTGGGTTTTTCAACAAGGACAGTGTGACGCGGCTTACCGAAGCCGGGGTGGAACTGCTGGTTCCGCCGCCCAAACCGAAGCGACAGGACCGCGCTCCGCAGGCGCGGGTGCATGACGACACGCTGGCGGTGGCGGCCCTGCGCCGGCGGATGGCCGAGCCGGCGATGCAGGTGCGCTATCGCCAGCGGGCGCGCTGGATCGAGTGGGTCAACGCGGGGTGGCGCAACCGCGACTGGCGACAAGTCTGTGTGCGCGGTCTGTCCAAGGTGCGTGCCGTCGCCGGCTGGCAGGCGATGGCACACAATTTCCGCTGCATCCTGCGCGACCAAGTGCTGGCGGGGGTGTTCAACCTGCCGCAATTCCGCCCGGCCTGAACCAAAACCGTGCCCGCAGGCCCGATAATCCCACTTGTGACCGCGTCATCGCCGCTCAGCGGCGGTCAGCAAACCTCCGGCAGACACACCACCAAGTCCGCCATCAACCCCTCATACCGCCGCAATCGCCTCCTCCGATCCTTCATCAGCTGAAAAAGACCTAATCCTTCACAGCCTCAGAGCCCATCCGGGATCAAACTGCGTCCTGACATAGTCTTCTGAGCATCATCCTGACTGACGCCCAGCGTAGGAAAGCCAATGCCGAGCGGTTAAGGCACTCCCAGTCCTTGGCCAACCTGCGGCATCTGTTAAGCCAAGCGATCGTGCGTTCGACGATCCAACGCTTGGGCAGGACCATGAAGCCTTTCACCAGGTCGGACCGTTTGACGATCTCGACATCGACCAAACGGAGAACACGGCGCAGGCCGTCGCGGAAGTTCGGCCCCTGATAGCCACCGTCGGCGTAGAGCTTGCGCAGGAACGGATACATCCCGAACAGGGTGGACATTACCAGCACGCCGCCGTCACGATCTTGCACGTCGGCTGGATGGACGAGGGCATGGAGCAGAAAACCTTGTGTGTCTACAAGGATATGGCGCTTCTTGCCCTTGATCTTCTTGCCGCCATCATAGCCCGACGGATCGATCGAGCCCCCCCTTTTTCGGCACTCTTGACGCTCTGGCTGTCGATGATGGCGGCCGTCGGGCTGGGTTCCCGGTCCGCTTGTTCCCGGCACTTCATATAAAGGGCGGCGTGAATGCGATCGAGCGTGCCGTCATAGTCCCAGCGCTGGAAATAGTCGTTCAGCGTGCTGCGCGCCGGCAGATCCTTCGGGATGAACGCCCATTGGCAGCCCGTACTCAGAATATACATCAGACCGTTGACGATTTCGCGCTCGACCACCGTCCGCTTGTTGCCGCCGCGCTTCGCAGGCGGGATCAGCGGCTTGATAAAGCCCCACTCCTCGTCCGTCAGGTCGCTCGGATAGCGCTGCTTGCTGCGGTCATAACGGCCGCGGTTCTCGGTCGTCCACATCGTCAGGCTCCTGCGAATCGGCTCCGCAGGTAGCGAATCACAAGTGATTCCAACGATTCAAGCTGTTTCCGGATGGACACTAAGATCGGAACAATTCTACGGCCACGGACCCCGATGGCCCAGGGAAGTCGCCGCATGGCGTGCCGATGCCACCCATGCGCTCGCCATTTGGCCAACCGGGTGGAACGTCACATTATCCGCGCGCTCG
>CAINCZ010000175.1 GCA_903847195.1 uncultured Acidobacteriota bacterium
CCCCGGCGGCACCCGCTGCCGAACCCGCTGCCGAACCCGCTGCCGCGACGCCTGCCGCTACCGCCGCCCCTGCGGTGTAATCCCGCCCACTGTTATTTTTGAAGCCCGGCTACCGGCCGGGCTTCTTTTGTTGTACGGAGAGCGGGCACCCTCCTCCCGAGTCTAGCCCCCGCCAATCGCAGGGAACAAGTTCGCCCTACTACGTGCCATTCGCTAGGTGACCTTTTCCCGTTACTCCAAGTATGACGAACCAAGACATACTGCAGTGGATCGGAGCTAAAATCCAACAGGCGCGCCCGCGCGCGGGTCTGACGCAAGAGTGCCTGGCGGAGCTAGTGGAAGTCCATTGGCAGACCATCAGCAGCGCCGAGCGGGGGCGCTACGCGAGGTCTGATCACGGTAAAGCCGGAAGAACTCGCCAAACAAAACGCCGGAACGGTAATCCGTCCCGGCGTTGAAGATGACTCCCGAAGCTTTGCAGTTCCGCCCCCAGTTTGCAGCGTGGCTTACGCGCCGAACTTGTCGAGCGCCTTGGCGTTGGCCTGCATGTAACGGATCAAATACTTGGCCTCGAACACGCCCAGCGAGCCCTGGTTGGCGCCGGTTTCGGTGAAACGGTCCAGCTTGTCCGATCCGCTGATCTTGGAATGGAGCAGGACCGGTTGCGGATGCCAGGAATGGCCCTTCATGGTCGCCGGGGTGGAATGGTCGCCGGTGATGGCCAGCACATCGGGCATCTTGTTCATCAAGATGGGCAGGGCGGCGTCGAAATCCTCGATGGCTTTCTTCTTGGCCTCGTAATTGCCGTCTTCGCCGTATTTGTCGGTGTATTTGAAGTGGATGAAGAAGAAATCATAGTTATCGTATTCCTTCACATACCGATGGAACTGCTCCGCGATGGTCTGCGGCCCTTCGATTTTGGTCATGCCGACGAGCTGAGACAGGCCCTTGTACATCGGATAAACCGCCAGGGCGGCGGGCTTGAGCTTGTAGCGGTCCTCGAAGAGCGGAATCTCCGGCTGGTGCGCAATGCCGCGCATGAGGAAGCCGTTGGCCGGCTTTTCCTTGGCGATGATGGGCAGGGCGGCCTTATAGAAATCGGCGATGAGCTTGGCCATTTTCTTCTGTTTGGCCGACTTGGGATCGCGCGGATGCACTTCGGGAATGGCGAACCCTTCGCGGTTCGGGTCCGCATCCGTCAAGGGTCCTTCCAACCCCTTGCCCCGGAAGATAACCACGAAGCGGTGTTCCTTGCCGGCCTTGATGATGACTTCGGTGTCGCCCAGTTTCTTGACCTTGGCTGACAACATCGCGCACAGTTTCTCGCAGGTTTCGGTCGGGATGCGGCCAGCCCGGCGGTCGGTGACGATGCCTTTGGCGTCGAGGGTGGCGAAGTTGGCGCGGGCGCAGACGTCGCCGGGCTTCAGCTCCAGCCCCAAGCCGAGGGCTTCGATCACTCCACGGCCCACTTGAAATTCGATGGGATCGTAGCCGAACAGTGCCAGGTGGCCCGGGCCGCTGCCCGGGGTGATGGCCGGCGCCACGGGGA
>CAINCZ010000176.1 GCA_903847195.1 uncultured Acidobacteriota bacterium
CGGACCCTGGCCGAAGCCGTGGGCTGCAGTGAAAAGCTCATTCGCGACCTGGCGCTGATTGCTCGGGCCTACCCCGAGGAAAAGGCACTGCTCCGGTCCGGCCGCATCAGTGCACGCGAATTAGTGCGCCGCGTGAAATCCCGCGCCAAGCGCAATGCTGCGGTTGCTGCTCAAGCTAATGAGGAAAAGTCAAAGAAGACTACGGCAAAAGCTGGCACCCAGGTTCTCGCGTGGCTCGCGGCCGAATGTCTCGCCCCTCCCTATGGCGAACAGATCGTCGACCGCGCCCGCGAACTCCTGGTTGCCGCGGACATCGACGGATCGTTCCCGAAGAAAGGCGCCCCTGCCGGTATGCCTCTGAAAGAGATCATTAGCCGGTTGAAGCCGGAGGAGCCCGACGGGATCTTCGTGGAAACCTACGGCGTCTGGTTGGCGCGCTGGTTGGCGTTTGCTTTCCCGGACGGCGCCATCGCATACGACGCCTTGGATGTTGCTTGGGCGGAATTGATCAAATGGTGACGAACTTGGCAGTTGGCGCCGCGCCAAGACCTGCCGGAACCCTGGTCACAAGACCCCGCAGAGGTTTCGCGACACGAAATTAGGCCAGCGGTACTGGCCAACCACAGAACGTCTATCCGGCGAGTCCGCTAGCCACCTCGCAATTCCACCCGCACCACCGTTCCGCCAGGTATTTTGCACACGACCGCTGGATTGGAGAACCCACAGTTCCTAATCCTTCCCCTTAAATGAGTCCGCTTACGTCCTGCCCTTCCATGTCCCGGGTGGCGCGCCTCGCGCCACGAACTCCGGAACCTGAAAATCCCCGGGCCCGACATCCGCTATGGAGACCTGCCTTGCCGCATACAATTACCGGATCGGAGAACCCCCAGTTCCCCATCCTCGAACCGCTCATTGATCCTCGCGAAGTTGCCGCACTTCTCCAAGTCCCGCCTACCTGGGCGCGGTCTCACGCCAGTGAGATTCCCGGGCATGAAACCTTCGGGCGCTACATCCGTTTCCGCCGCGCCGCTGTCGAGCACTGGCTCGGCGGCATGGCCCCGGCGCTTAAGCCGGAAGAAGTCTCCCAACTGCTGCGGGTCCCGATCTCGTGGGTCTATGCCAACGCAGAAAATATCCCCGGCTATCTGCGTCTCGGACGCTATGTCCGCTTTAGGCGCACGGAGATCGCCAGGCTCCTCGGCGGCTCGGAGGCTTGCCAGTGATCGCCTTCGGTGCTACAAACTATCCACGGCTGAAGCACCACGGAAAGGGAAAAGTGGTGCGACAGAAGTATCAACATCCCACGGTGCAGGACCTTGGGATGAAATGGAAAATCGTGTATTGGGACTACAGCACGGGCGAAACGCACAAACGCTCCAAGGTCTGGGCAAAGAGCGGTGTGCCGACATTGCGCAAGGTGCAGAACCTGGCTGACGAGTTCATGGTCGAGGTGAACTCGCACAACAATGATCCCCGTTTGGCGTCCTCTGATGATTTCACCGTGGCCGGCCTGTACAAGAAATGCTCGATCCTGACCTGGCCACTTCTCAAGAAGCCTTCGATTGTGAATTACCGGTACTACTTCGATGACTTCCTGGTTCCGGGGTTGGGAAACACTCCGCTCGATGCGTTGACCACGGTCGAGTTGCAGCCGTTTTTCAATTCGTTTTCGCCGGGTCTTTCGCCTAAGTCGATCAAGAACATGCATGCAGCCCTGCGCGCGGCGCTTTCACAGGCCGTCGCTTGGGGCATGATCGAGCGCAACGCCGCGGTCGGCGTGAAGTTGCCGCGGGCGAAACCAGCGAAGGCTCCCGTCGTCCTCCTGTTCCCGGACATCCGTCGGATGCTCGAGAAGCTCGAGGACCCGGCGTGGGCTATCGTCACGCTGATCGTCTTCGGATCTATGCGGATCGGAGAGGTTCTGGCGTTGCGATGGAATGACGTTCTCTGCGACCGCATCGTAGTGGATGAGCGGCTCTGGGAAGACGATCTCGACGTGCCGAAGACCATCAGCGGCAATCGGGAGATTCCGTTTGATCGCCGGGGAATGTTGAAGGCAACCGTCACCCGGTTATGGGAAAAGACCAAGCACCGTCAGCCCGATGACTTCATCTTCATCACCCGCAACGGGACGCCGCTGGGGCGTCGCAATGTGCTGCGGCATGTGAAGGCGGCGGCCAAGGAACTCGGCTTGCCCCGGCAGATCGACTTCCGCAGTTTCCGGACCATGCACTCCAGCCTGATGGGTCGGGCGGGGGCGCGTCCGGAGGTCATCCGCGACAACATGGGCCATCATGACATCGACCTTGCCCAGAACGTTTACGGCAAAAGCTGGTGGGAAGAGCGGGTCGATGCCGTCTCGGCGGTGGTGGATATGCTCATGACGGCGGCGGATCCCATGGACGAGGCAGCGGGCATGAAGACGGAAGATACCCGCACCATGCTGTTCGCGGATTCTTCAGTGCCGGTTGAATTGGAGCCCCAAGTGGAGCCCCAGCACCATTAATGGTGCAACCTTAACTTGGGATTTGCTTGGAAGTTATTGAAAATAATGGTCGGGGAGAGAGGATTTGAACCTCCGACCCCCTGGTCCCGAACCAGGTGCTCTACCAGGCTGAGCCACTCCCCGACGCTCGCGAAGCCAACAATGTAACCTATGATCGCAATAAAAACTCGCGTGATTGCGGTGCAGCTTCAACGGTCACACTAGATCACTCGCTTGAAAAATTATATACCAGATTTGGTCTTTGGAAGCGCTGCTTTTGCCGAATCGCCGCTTTTATCATTCGGCCCATGCCACGCCTTAAAACTTAAGGACGCCGCCATTCTGTCCTGTCACCGCAGCTACCTAAGCATTTGGCCGTCTGCCGAACAGAGCTCGCCGGACGATTTCCGCGTTCTTCCGAATGCGATTCGAGTCGTCGCGTGTCCGGCGGTCACTCGCCTGCAGGTCGCTATCGAATGATCCTGCATGGGCACGAGCAGTCCAGAATAGCGATTCACCTCAGGCAACGCGAGCCCCGTTTTCACGAGTTGATGCTCCATGGCAGGCTGGGGTGAGCGTCTAAGAAAACGCTGGAGCCAGCGGCGAAGGCGGACAGCCAGAAAAGCCGAGAACGACGGACCGCAGCGAACGGTGATCGCGGGTCCTGCGGAGCCGCCATCCTTATCCGATCCCTGCACGGGGATGCTCTTGGCCAATCGTTCCGGAAACTGCTGCGTTTTTGCATGCGCAGAATGCCTCCGGCGTTTGGCTGCCGGAGGCAGCAGCACCAGCAAGCGTCACCACAGCCAGCGGTGTCAATGCCACCCAGTTGCTATTCCCCAGTAACCTGTTCCAGCGTCTTCTGGCGAGTGTCGACGCGGAGGTAGAACATGGCCACAATCGCCGTCAGGAACAGCGGAACCACGAAGTAATAGATGATCTGGTGAATCGCGGTACCGAAGGTCAGGAACAGCCCGATAACGTAAGGCCCCACGATAGCACCGACGCGTCCGAAGGCAGTCACCAGGCCCATACCCAAACTGCGGACCCGTGTTGGGAACAGCTCGGCGCCGAGAGTGTACAGAATGACTGGCACACCTGCCGAAAAGAACTGATAGCCGACGTTGAACGCGATCACTACGCCAATCGGATACTTCATCTCAAACGACAGGCCAAAGGCAAAGAAGCACAGAGTGGCGAGGCCGGAGAGCAGCAGCAGCGCCCATTTGCGGGGCATCCGGTCCTGCAGCCACATGGTGCCGAGCTGGCCGATGGGGGTGACCGTCAGCACAATCATCGTGAACTTGAAGCTCTTGATGACGGTGAATCCCTGACGGATGAAGATCGACGGCAGCCAGGTGCCGAACCCGACGTTCTGGATGTGGAACGACCAGAAGTAGCAGCCCACGACGACTACCGTCAGGGCAAACGCGCGCAGCGAGGACAACTGCGATAAGAAGCCCGGCCCGTGCTGGGGTGCGGTCATTTCGGGCGGAACCAATTCCACATCGGTGAATCCGGCGGCATCGGCGAGCTTGCGGGTGATTTCGCCGGCCTCCTTAATGCGTCCCCGCTGCAGCAGGAAGCGCACCGATTCCGGCATATAACGCCGGATGTAAATGATCATCAGCGCCGGCGACACGCCCAACCAGTAGATGGCGCGCCAACCGAATCTCGGTATCACCCAGGTGGAGAGGATGGCGCAGACGAACCAGCCGAACGAATAGAACGCAGGACCGAACGCTACCAGGATGTGGCGCAACCGCTTGGGCGAGTACTCAGCCAGCAGGGCAAAGGCAACGGGAAACTCAGCGCCGATGCCGAGTCCGGCGATGAAGCGTGCGAACAGCAGGAACTGGTAGTTGGGCGCGATCGCACTGAGGAAGGTGCCGAACGCATAGGTAAACAGCACCCACTGGAAGATTGTCTTGCGCCCATAGCGGTCCGAAAGCGGCGAAAAGATCAACGCCCCAAACAGCAGGCCGACGTTGGTGAACGATCCGATGGCACCGGCCTGCGCGGCCGTAATCTTGAATTCCTTCAGCACCAGCGGCAGCGCAAACGACGTAGACATAAAGTCGATGCCGTCCAGAATCTGCGCCAGCGCCACGCCCCAGAAGACTAGCCAGAGGAACTTGCTCATGGGGGAGACATCGAGGAATTCAGTGTAGGTCATTCGCCTCTTGCCGGTTGGGCTCGAGGACGAAGGGGCTTGCGCCCCAGCGGCCGGAGCGCCTGATTTGCCAATCGCGTCTTGGGCCATAGGTTCCTTCCTTGTCGTCAGTGTCGATGGGTGTTGTGGCTTTCGCAGGCCGATTGCTGCGGGTGGCGCTCAGGGCCCCCCTTGCATAGCTCCGACGTGTCGCACTGCGCTAGCGCTGTTTTCTCAGGCGGGCAGCAGGGCGCGGCAATATTACGCCAAAATCGCCGCCGCGCCACCGGAAAGTTTTCTGTTGCCCAAGCATGCCACCCCGAAGCCAAGGAGCGGGCGCCAGCGGGCTTCTTCAGCAGGCTTGCGGTGCACGGTCCGCAGCCACGAGCCGTCGGCCGAACTGTCTCAACCCCGCCGCCCTCCACCGCCGATGAACGCAAAACGAAAAAGTGCGCAGGATTGCTCCAGCGCACGTCAAGGAGGTATGTGTCACCCAAGTTGGAACTTCGTCTGTGGAACCAGGAGCTAGCCGCAACGCGATTTACTTCGCGGCTGCGGCCTTTTCCTTTTCTTTCTGTTGTTCCACAATCTTCATCAGCGCCAGCAGGCCGGTGCCGAACGTCGGCGCACCGCCGGGGATGATCATGGTTTCAATCGCTTCCAGCAGTTCCTGCATCGTGGCGCCGTGTTTCAACGCGCGCTCACAATGCACGACGGCCGCGCCTTCCATGCCGCGGTGGCAGAGGATGGCGATGCAGACGAACTCGCGTACCTTGATCGGCAGCGACTGGCCATCGTTAAGCGAGCGTTCGTACAGGTCGTTATAGGCCTGCAGGAAGTCGACGTCATGCTCGGCGACATAGTGCCACGGTTTGGGCAGGTATCCTCGCTCGGCGCTCATGTGGGCAATCAGGGCTTCTCTTTTTTTCGCGACATCATCAGACATGGGTTCTTTCCTTTCTTTATGCAAGCTCTCGAAGGAACTGGCTATTGCTTAGCTGGCCGCAATGCTCTTGGCCTGCTGCGGTTCATAGGTTTGCGAGATCAAGCGCGGCTTCCAGCGATAGACCTCAAGTGAGTTCTTCCAGAAATACTTGTCATAGGCGATGCCGCCTTTCTCGGAGAAGTAGCGGCGCACGATGCGCAGGCCGTTGGCGATGAAGTCGCCAGCGTGCTCAGAGACCGGCCAGTTGCTGCCGTAGAACAGCCGGTCTTCGCCGAAGATGTTCCACAGCCCGTCCAGCATCGGACGGTAGAAGGCTAGCAACTCGGTGGCGCGCTCAAAGTCCACCTTCGTGACGGCGCGCTCCATCAGGCCCGACACCTTCACATAGATCTGGGGGTACTTCGCCATCTTGCGGAAAATTGCTTCCCACACAGGCTGGATGGGATTGCCATCGATCGGCATGCCGCCCACGTGCTGCACCACGAGCTTCAGTTGCGGGAAACGCTCGGCAATCAGGAACATGCCAGCCAGGCTCTCGGGCGTTCCCTTGTAGGCGTTCTGCATCGCCTTTGGACCGCCGTGAAAGCCGGGAAGCGTGCGCAGCAGATCAAGTTCCAGCCCCTTTTCCACCAGCTTCGCCATCGCGGCCTGGAAGACGTCGGTGCCGGCGTTTTCCAATTCGCGGCCGATCAGCGAAATTCCCCGGAACAGCGGGTTCGCGGCGAACTTATCCAGCTGGGCGGCGAACTCCGGGCCCGGCTTGATCGAGCCGCACACAGCTACGATGAAGGGCTCAGCCGCGGCCAAGTCCAGCGCTTCCTGGTTGTCTTCCAGCCGCAGGATCGTGCCGGTAATGCCTTCCGGTTCGGCCATTACCTTGTAGTCTTCAGGCGCCTTGGCCCAGGGTTTTCCGACATTCCAAAAGTGTTGATGAGTGTCGATGATCACTGCTAGTCCTCCGTTTTCGCCGCGCGCTGCCGGCGGCATCGCGGGCAGGTTTAATTGCTGGCCTCGTCAATATCTCCGGTACGGGAAGAACTCCGCCGACGTCTTTCCGCCGGATAAGTAGGTGCCGATGCGATTGCCCCTGGTGATCGGGAGCAAAACATGAGACGGATACTGCTCGTTGTGCTGAATGGTGATGCGCGAACCCGCCTGCCGCCAAATATGTCCCGTGCCGACCAGGTCGGGGAAGCACTGCGGCTTCTCGTCGTCGATGCCCCGGATGCCGATCGCAATCCTATGCCCCGCCTTGAACATCTGTGCGAGCGGCCGGACCTCAATGTTGAACTCGTTAATCTCGTTCGGCGTGAGCGCCTGCTGTTGCTGGTGCGTGTGGTACGGCAGCCAGGGCTTGGAGCGCGCCGGATCGACCGCCCTCTGCGAGCCGCGCAGCCAGCCGCGAGTCAGCAGCGTTTCCTGATTATCGGGCGCAATGTCGAGCACGCTGACGAAAAACAACGCCTCGGTGTCGGTGGTCGAGGCAAACAGGTTCACCACGATGTGCCCGACCAACTCCGTATCCTCTACGAGCTTGCCCGTGGTGAAGGTCAGGCTGTCGCGGTTCATGAAGGAATCTTCAAAGGTCGTCGCTCCCTCGTTCGGCCAGAACTCGTGCTCGCTGAGCAGCCCCTTTTCGTGGAGGAAGAAGGGTGTCCACCTGGTCTCGGGGAAGGGCCAGTTCGGGGCGCTGCGCCATTCACCGGTCCCCATCAGGAAGACATTAACCGCCGGTTCGTCCATGATCCCGGTGTCGACTCCCTTCAACCAGTGATCAAACCAGCGGAGGGACTCGTACGCGTACTGGAAGACCGGCCGGTCGAGATAGCAAGGCGGGCCGAGCGTCAGCTTCTTCGGGCCGCGCCAGTTGGCCCAGCTGCGGAAGGCGCCCGGCAGATGCAGCCCATACATTCCCCAATCACCGCCGAGGTAGGCCGGCACCTGCGGACCTCGGGAATAGTCCACGCTGCGCTCGGCGTAGTACTCGCTGTCGAACCGGTTCAGCAGGATGTCCACCAGAACTGCATTGGTGCCGCGGTCCGGGTAGCGCAGCGCATCGGCCAGATACGGGATCGCCAGGATGTCTTCGTCTTCCAGAGCCTCCGCGATCGCGGCATCATACTTCGCGCGTCCCCATCGCTCCAAACACCAGCTCTGGTAGCGGATGTTGTCGATCGTCGTCGTCCAGCCGCGCATGAAGGCATGCGACAGAATGCCGCCGTGATAGAACTTGTCGCGATAAAAGTCCGTATAGCCGAAGGGCGTAAATACCGCTTTCAGCCCCGGCGGATTGAGGGCGGCCACCTGCTGCTGCGACACGGCGAAGGCCGAAACGCCGAACATGCCGACGTTGCCGTCGCACCACGGCTGGCGAGAAACCCAGTCGATGATTTCGACCGTGTCCTGCACTTCGCGTGGACCATAGTTGCAGTAGAAACCGCCGGAAAGGCCCGTACCGCGGTTGCTCGCTACGATATGCGCATACCCCCGGCGTGCGTAAAACTTGCTGTCGCCGGCCTCGATGCCGCCGTTGGCCATGTTGAGCCCCGCCGGCCGCATGGCGTCATACTGCTGCCGCTTGCTGTAAGGATGAACGCTCAGCAGGGCGGGCACTCGCTGGTCCGTCTTCGGGCGGAACATGTCGGCATCGATCATGATGCCGTCGCTCATCGGAATGCGCAGGCACGCTTGCCTGATAACGTCGTGCTCTCGGCGTGACGTTTGCCAGTTAGGTCCAAACATCGCGATCTCCTTATTCAGCGGGTGCGACGCGCAGAAGATCGGCCCGTTATTCACCCGGGCCGGAACGCACACGAACCACAGGGAGCCGAAAACCGATTCCTGAAAATGACCGTTTGCGGCCCAACAGGTAAATCCTGTCGCAAGGAAAGTATCCTCAATTTTTCATTTGTCAAATTGGTTGTTCTAATGCTAACCATGACAGCTGTAAATACTTCGGCCGGATGCCCGCAGCGGCCAGTTCAGCGCGGGCGGCAGTGCCGGGCAGGGTTGTTCGGGTCCCGTCGGCAAGGAGGCGCGTCGCATGAGGCTTCACGAACTGAATCTGAACCTGCTGGTCTACCTCGACGCGCTGCTGGCCGAGCGCAACGTATCGAAGGCGGCCGAGCGTGTCTCGCTGACGCAATCGGCCATGAGCCTGGCGCTGGCGCGCCTGCGCGAGCACTTCCACGACCCCATCCTGCGGCAGGTGGGCAAGACGATGGTACCTACCTCGCTCGCCCTCTCGCTGGTCGAACCCGTGCGCAACGTGCTCATCCAGATCCGCGCCATCGCCGCCTCGACCGACACATTTGATCCCGCCAGCTCCAAGCGCAAGATCGTCATCGCCGGGTCCGACTTTACCGTCGATGTGGTGCTCAAGAAGTTGCTGCCCCGCCTGTCGGAACTGGCTCCGCATATGCGGATCCACAACCGGGCCTTGACCACCCGCGTGAGGGAGGACTTCAAGCAGGGCATGGTCGATTTTCTCTTCATCCCTGAGGTCTACCTGCTGGAAGACCATCCCCGCGATCTGCTCTTTACCGCCTCGTTTACCTGTGCGGTCTGGTCGCGGAACACGCTGGTGGGCGACAAGCTCACCTTCGACCAGTACAAGCAACTGGGCCACATCGCCGTGAAGCTGGGCGATGAAACCATGCCCACCTACGAGCAATGGTTCATGAAGCGTTATGGCGACGTGCGCCGCATCGAGGTTGAGGTCCCCTCCTTTGCCCTCGCTGTGCAACTGGTGACTGGAACCCAGCGCATCGTGACCTGCCACTTGCAGCACGCCCACATGTACGCCCGGCAGTGCTCGCTGCGGCTGGTGACGCCGCCGTTCCGGATTCCACCTTCCCGTCTCCACCTGCAGTGGCACAAGTACATGCACGGCGACCCGGCGCTGGCCTGGGTTCGCCAGCTCATGAAGGCAACGCTCGCCGAGGATTTACAGCAAACCGCCGGACGCCGCTCCACCGGCGCCGGGGCGAGCAACGGGAATCCCGCGTAACGGCGGCGGCCCCGCGATCCCTCCGTTACGGTTTCCGCCGGGGCAATGTATTTGTCGCACTCATGGAATACATTTGAACAAATAATTTGACAAATAACGGCGAAGTGCTAACTTGCCGCACGTTACCTCTTCGAACTCATTCGAGTTCACGTGGTTTTCGGCAGGATCGGAATCTCATCGGGGCAGTAAAACGTAAGCGGGTCTCTTCCAGGGAATTAGCCGACAGGCTGGCGCTCGTGCGCGGCACGGCAGATGAAAGTGCTCGGGGCCACATACTCTCGCGGGCATCGCACCAGAAGGTGCGGGCATGCGTTTTCCGAGTGAAGGAGGTCTGGAATGAAAACGTGGATGCGTTTTGTGTTCGCTGCGATCGCGGTCCTGGCGGTCCTCTTCTCGTCTCTCCCTGGTGTCGCCCAGGATTCCATCAAAATCGGGATGCTCACCCCCCTGTCGGGTCCGGCCACCGCTTTCGGCCTGGCGTCCAAGCTGGGCATGCAACTCGCGGTTGACGACGTCAACGCGAAGGGTGGAATCAACGGCAAGAAACTGGAAGTCATCGTTTACGACAGCCAGAGCAAGCCCGCCGTTTCCGCCACGCTCGTGCAGCGCCTGATCATCGAGGACAAGGTCGCGCTGGTCTGCGTCGGCACCGGCAGCATCGATGCGCTGGCAATGATGGAAGTCACCGAGCGCGCCAAGGTGCCGCTGGTGGTCTTCGCCTCGGCCTCGCCCACGGTCACGGAGAGAGGCAACAAGTGGGTGTGGCGCATTGCGCTCAACGACAAGCTCACCGCCGAGTTCATGGCGCGCTACATCAACACAAAAAATTGGAGCCGGATCGCCATCCTGTACGAGAACTCGGACTACGGCCGTCCGCCGTCGGAGATCCTGGAGCGTCTGGTCAAGGCGCAGCCCGGCAAGCAGGTTGTGGCCATGGAGACTTACAACCGCGGCGACTCCGACATCTCCGGCCAGTTGATGAAGATCAAAAAGACCAACCCCGATCTGCTGGTCACCTGGGGCTACTACACCGAGGGCGCGCAGATCGCCCGTCAGAAGCAGCAGATCGGCCTGAAGGTGCAGATGATGGGCAACTCGGTGATGATCTTCCCCGAGTTCATCCAACTGGGCGGCGCGGCGGTCGAGAGCGCGATGTTCATGACGACCGTCCATAGCTACATCAATCCCGATCCGAGCATCCAGGCGTTTGACAAGCGCTACCAGGAGAAGTTCGGCCGTCCCCTCGGACTGGTCAGCATCGACAACTACAACGGCATCGTCATCGTAGCCGAGGCGCTGCGCAAGGTCGGCACCGATCCCCAGAAGCTGCAGAACGCCTTCAACACGATGACCTTCCCGGGTATCGTCGGACCCCACCCGATGAAGTTCGACGCGACCGGCCAGCGCATTGTGCGCAACGTCATCGTCGCCAAGATCGAGGGCGGCAAGCACAAGTTCGTCGAGTTGTTCCCAAGTAAGTAAAGGGCCTCGCCATGGAGATGATCTTCCAGCAGTTCATGTTCGGCATCAGCGTGGGCGCGACCTATGCGCTGGTCGCGCTCGGCTTCTCGCTGCAGTACCGTGCCATGAACCTGCTCAACTTCTCGCATGGCGAGAGCTTCATGGTGGGCGCGTTCGTCGCGTTGCTCTGTGTGGACTACCTCAAATTGCCGCTGATTGCCTGCTGGGTGATCGCCATGATCGCCTGCGGCGTGGTGGGGGTGCTGATCGAGCGGGTGGCTATTCGGCCGCTGTACAAAGCCCCGCCGTTGAACATTCTCATCTGCACCGTGGGTCTTTCCATGATCATGCGCCAGCTGGCGAATATCTTCTCCGGCGCCATGACCTACAAATTTCCGGCTACGGCGGGTGAGGAGGCGATCGAAGTCGGCAGTTTCCTGATCATCCCCGAGCACCTCTGGATCCTTGGAATGACCGTGGTGCTCATCGTCGGCTTCACGCTTTACCTGCGCTACACGCGGCTGGGGAAGGCGATGCGGGCAGTGGCGCTTGACCCCTACACTGCTTCGCTGATGGGAATCAACGTTCTCCGGACGAAGTCGCTGGTGTACGCCGTCAGCACCATGCTCGGCGGCGCCGCCGGCATTCTGTTCGCACCGCTCGCCTACGTCAGCTTCGACATGGGTCTGTGGAACGGCATCAAGGGATTCATCAGCGCGCTGGTCGGCGGACTGGGCAGTATCCCCGGCGCCATCGTCGGCGGGTTGGCCCTGGGTCTGATCGAGCAGTTCAACAGCAGCTATGTCTCATCGCTCTACAAGGACGTCATCAGCTTCTGCATCCTGATCGTTGTCATCGTGATCCGGCCCAAGGGCCTGCTGGTGCGCTCACGACGGGAGAAAGTATGAGCGGCGCAACGCGGTCGAGCGGCCTGTGGAGCAATCGCTGGCTACTGGCGCTGGCGTGCATTCTCGTCGTCCTGCCTTGGGCCGTAAATCCGTTCCGGGTGCGCATCTTCACCCTGTGGGGCATCTATGCCATCGCCGCTACCGGGCTGACGCTGTTCACCGGCTTCACCGGGCAGATTTCCCTTGGCCAGGCGGCGTTCTTCGGCATCGGCGCATACTCTTCAGCGCTGCTGACGAAGGCCGGCGTTCCTTTCCCCATCGCGATTGTCGCTGCCGGACTCGTCGCTGCATTCTGCGGCATGCTCATCGGATTTCCGGCCTTGCGCGCAAGAACGTTTTACCTCGCCATGATCACGCTCGCCTTCGGCCTGAGCATGACGATCATCTTCAAGAACTGGACCGGCGTGACCGGCGGAGTCTCGGGCATCGGCGCCATACCGGCGCCCAGCCTTGGCCCTATCCTCCTCGACGGTTACATGGCGTACTACTACACCGTCTGGGTGGTGGTGGCGCTCGTGCTGCTGCTCGCGCATCGACTGGGGCGCTCCTATCTGGGGCTGACCTTCCGCGGCATCAGCGACAGCGAAGTTGCCGCCGAGTCGCTGGCCGTGAACGTCTACCTGTGCCGCCTGATTTCCTTCCTGTTCTGCACGTTCCTGGCGGGCGTCGCCGGTTGCCTCTACTCGAATCTGGACCGCGTTATCTCCCCCGAGAGCTTTACCTCGGAAGAGTCGATCATCTTTCTGGCCATGGCCGTCATCGGCGGCCTCAGGAGCACCTACGGCGGACTGATCGGCGCCATGGTGTTCACCCTCATCGGCGAGCAACTGCGCTCGATGGAGCGGGGGCAGATCATCATCATCGGCGCGCTGCTCGTGCTGCTGGTCATCTTTCTTCCGCAGGGAGCCGTTGGCCTGCCCGAGCGCATCGGCCGCCTGTTCCGGCACAAGGAAACCGCAGTTGGCGGATGAGTCTTATGGCGATCCTTGAGGTAAAAAACGTCTCCAAATCGTTCGGCGGCGTAACAGCCCTGCAGGACGTATCGCTTGAGGTCGAGCGCGGCAGCATCACGTCGCTGATTGGCCCCAACGGCGCCGGCAAGACCACGCTCTTCAACGTCGTCACCGGCGTCGATGCACCGGACACCGGCAGCGTCATCTTCGACGAACGCACCGCCAGCGATATGCGGCCATACAGCCTCGCCCGGCTGGGGATGTTGCGCACCTTCCAGCGCAGCATGCCGTTCGGCAGCCTCACCTTGCTCGAGAACGTCATCTACGGGCGCATCGCCGTCAGCCAGGCCGGACGCCTCGGCGGGATCTGGCCGTCGGGCAAGGCGAAGAAGACGATCGCCGAAGATCGCGACTGTGCGCTCAAACTGCTGGAAGAAGTCGGCCTGCGCGGTAAGGAGCACCTGCTGGCACAAAACATCGCCTACGGTGACCAGCGCCGCCTTGAGGTCGCCCGCGCGCTGGCCTGCAGTCCCAAGATTCTTCTGCTCGACGAGCCGGTCGCCGGCATGAACACGGAAGAAGCGCTTGAGATGGCGCACCTGGTCCGGCAGATTTCCGCCAAGGGTCTCACCGTGTTCGTGATCGAGCACAATCTGGGCGTGGTGATGAACCTCAGCGATCGTATCTACGTCCTGAACTACGGCAAGATCATCGCCTCCGGCGCGCCCTCCGCGATTCAGGCTGATGACCGGGTGGTCGAGGCTTATCTCGGCCGAAAGGGGATTTGGCGTGCTGCTGGTTAATGATGTCAGCACCTTTTACGGTAAGACTCCCGCCCTGCGCAACGTCAGCCTGCAGGTAAAGCAGGGCGAGATCGTGGCGCTGCTGGGCCGAAACGGCGCGGGCAAGACCACCATGCTCAATACCATCTCGGGCATCATCAAGCCCAAGAGCGGCCGGATTCTGCTCGACGACGAACGCATCGACTGTCTCGAGCCCCATGTTGTCGCCCGCAAAGGCGTGGTCCATGTACCCGAGGGCCGCAAGATTTTCGCCGAGCTGACGGTCAAGGAAAACCTTGAGATCGGCGCCTTTCCCATCTGGCGCAGTCGCGCTCAGCGTCTGGAGCAGGTGCTGGTCATCTTTCCCCGGCTCAAGGAGCGCTTCAATCAACTCGGCAGCACCCTCAGCGGCGGCGAGCAGCAGATGCTGGCCATCGGCCGCGGCCTCATGGCCAATCCCAGGTTCCTGTTGCTGGACGAGCCTTCGCTCGGGCTGGCCCCGCTCGTCGTCGAAGGACTCTTCCAGGCCATTCAGGCAGTCAACCGCAGCGGCGTCACGATTCTGCTGGTGGAGCAGAACGCCCTGCTCGCCCTCGAATTGGCCGGGCGCGTTTACGTCATCCAGAACGGCTGCAACGCCTCGGAAGGAGCAGCCTCGGAACTGCGCAACTCCGATGCGGTGCGCGAAGCCTATCTCGACCTGAAGCGCGCGTGATGGCAGGCGACCGCGCGCTCCATCGCCAACGCTGGCAGCCCAAACCGGCAGCGGTTGAACGCCCCTCCGCGGTGTAGTACCACGGTGTTGCCCTTATAAGATTCCGTGCATAGCGGGTCTGGTCCCTGCGCTATTCACCAGCAGGCACCGCCTTCGGCGCGCTGCTCCTTTTTCCGGATAAGTAGTTCCCCGCACTTCCGAAGGGGTCGGCCATCGCCTGACCTTACCTCCCGTGCCGTTCCCACAAGCGGAACAACCCGGAAACTCTCTATATAATCAGCAGAACTGCCGGCCATAATCGGTGTTGAATCGGGTATTACCCGAGGAGTGTTCATAGATGAAGCGGAACGGATTCCTGCGGTTCTTCGGTGTCGCCGTCCTCGCCATGCTGGCGACCCTCTCCTTCGCTCAGGCTGGCCCGCGCGACCGTATCGCCGCCAGGATCGACAACCAGGCACGCGCCGAGTTGAAGCAGGGCCTCCATTATCTGGCGCAGCCGCAATCCGACCAGGGCCCGGTCGCGGCCGACTTCCGCATCAATCGCGGCACCATCCAGTTGAAGTTCTCCGACGCGCAGCAGAAGGACCTCGACCAACTCCTCGAGCAGCTGACGA
>CAINCZ010000177.1 GCA_903847195.1 uncultured Acidobacteriota bacterium
CTCAACTAAGACGTTTACACAAATTGTTTGACACTACCCTCATCGCTCTTGAATAGTTTTGTGGCAACCCCCCCCACAGTTGTCGATGCTCAACTGTGGGGGGTGCTCGGCGGGTGGCCCACCCTTTCGCCTGATGTTGGCGAAGGGTGGGGCATGGGAGCCTGCCCAGCATCACCAATCCCGTTTCTGCTCCCACCCGGGTGCCCCAGGTTCGCGCCCCGATGTTGGGCGCTAACCTGGGTTCTGCCCTCCCTCTGATTCGACCCGCAGTGGCGAGCAGCCCCCGCTGCTGGCCCAGACTTGGCGTTTTCCAACTCAGCGCTTCTTTTCTTCCGGCAGTCCCACCGTCCCCTGCACTTGTCAAGACCCCAGGATCGTCATCTCCGGCCTAACCCACTGCTGCGAAAGCAAATCGAGTCCGCTGGATCATGTCTCACTTACCCCCTCCCGTGCGCCAAAATAGAGGTAGAGGGAAATGAGCGTCCGCTGGCAGTCCAGCCGGACGGCTTGTCGGGCACTCCATGCGGGTCTAAATGCCGGGAAATCCTTTGGAATCTATATGTTGACCTTTAAGCCCAATGGATTCCTTGATTTAGCCCCGCATCGGTGCTTAACCTGCTGAAAACAAAAGATCGAGGGGGAGGGGGGTATCCATGTCCGAGCCCAATTCGGGAGAGAGATTCCTTTGCATGCACATCAAGGCCAACGGCATCCAGTGCGGTTCACCCGCCTGGGGACGCCGCCGCCATTGCTACTTCCACGCCATCATGCGCGAACGCGCCCTTCGCCGCGGTCAGGCCGCTAAGCCCGAAGCCAGTTTCCCCCTCCTCGAGGACGCCAACGCCATTCAAGTCGTCCTCATGCAGACCATCGATGACATCGCCCACAACCGACTCGACCGCAAGCAGGCCGCGCTGATCCTCTATGCGCTGCAAACGGCGTCAATAAACCTGCGCCACACCAACTTCGAGCCCATGTCCCTCTGGGACGAGGATTGACGCCTCGCAGCCAGCCTTCCCCGTGCCGCTCCGCCGACCCCACGCTACAATCCACCCATGCCCAACGGCTACGAGCAAATCTATCTCGCCCTGATTCCGCGGCTGGCGGCCTGCGATCTGGCTGCGAACGCCCCTCGTCTCGGCCTCGAGGTTACGGCGGACGGCGCGCTGCGGGCGGAGTTGTTCGGTCGCCAGTATGTGGTCAGCGCCGCCGGGGTTGACGCCGTCGATGGTGCGGCGGCCGACCCGAACGAGCGCAGCCTGGTCGCCATCTACGCGATCTCGGGCGGGCAGGGGGACCCGGGCGACGACTTTGTGCCGGTCTTCCGCCTCTATGCAGGGGTGGACGGCGGCACCTTTGACAAGATGCGGCTGCACGCGGGACTGCTCGATGAGTTCGCGGCGACGGTGCGAGGTTCGAGCGGGCGGCCCGGTGGCTGGGCGGAGTGCTGACCGAGAGCAGTCCCGAGCGCGGGCGCTGCTGGGATTTCCGGTTGCTGCCCAGGATCGCGGCCCGCGTGGTCTGGCACGAGGCCGACGACGAGTTTCCGGCCGACGTGCAGGTACTGTTCGACCGGGGAGCGCTCCGTTTTCTGGAATTCGAGTGCCTCGTGGTGCTGGCCGGGCGCTTTGCCGAAGCGCTGATCCTCGCCGGACGTGCGACTTAATTGCCGCCGCAAATGAAAACACCGCAGACAATCGGCGAGCAGACAAAAACCCCGTCCCGGCGGGTGGGCGCCAAGACGGGGCTTTCGCTACTGCAAACTGGGGAGAGGCCGGGGCGGCGCTGCTTAGGCGGCGGCCGTGGCGACCGATGCGGCGGCGCGTACGGCCATGATGGCCGGGGCTTCTTCCATCGGGGAAACCGGCACTTCGGCGAAGCTGAACTGGCTCATCACGCGGCCGACGATCAGCTTGCGGACCTGGTTTTCGCGGTTCGCCCAGACGGCGTCGCTCAGCAGCAGGGCGCAATCGCCCAGCAGGTCGTGCAGCTCCTGGTTGGTCGGGGCCTGGCCGGTGCGCAGGGCGCGGCGCGCGTCGTTGATGCGGGTGGTCAGAGCGGAGCTCACCAGGACGTCCTCGCGGCTCACGTTTTCTTCGCGGTTGATCTGTTCGTTGTAAGTCATGATGGCCTCTCCTTTTTTACTTCTTTGTGTCCTACTATACGGGACATCTGACCCGCATCTCAGGACAGTTGAAGTATGCCTGAGTTTTAAAAAATGTCAACACTTTTTTTAAGAATTTTTCTGCGCCACCACGAAAAACTCTAAGTCGTTGATTATTCGGATCAACACCTCGCGACCTGCCCGCCCGCCACACCGCTCCCCTCTCCGAAGGTTCCCGGAGAGTAACCAGCCCAGCGCGCGAAGATCCAAATCTGGCGCATTCGTCCCTCTCCGGTCTGCCCAAAGCGGCGCGCAACCCTCAACTCATCAACTTCGGCTATTTTCGCTGCCATCTTTATAGGCGTGATTCACCGGGGGAATTCGCCGCGCCGCCCTCTGGGCAATGCGTTATTCTGCGTTCATGGGGAAGCTCAGAGTTGGTGTTCTGTTTGGCGGACGCAGTGGCGAACACGAGGTCTCGCTGCGCTCGGCGGCATCGGTCATGGCCGCCATGGACAAGGGCAAGTATGAGGTGGTGCCCATCGGCATCAGCAAGCACGGCCAGTGGCTGACCGGCACGGCGGCCAAAGGCCTGCTGGCGGGCGAGGCGGTCGAGAATGCCTCTGCCGCGGTGCTCGTCTCCGGTGATGTCGCGGTCACGCCTCCGGTGCCGGGCAGCAGCCTTCAGCCGTTTCAGGCGGGCGCTGCGCCTTCCCGGACGGGCGGCGTCGAGGTGGATATCGTTTTCCCGGTCCTGCACGGCACGTTTGGCGAGGACGGAACGATCCAGGGACTGCTGGAGCTGGCCGACGTGGCCTACGTGGGCGCGGGCGTGCTGGGTTCGTCGGCAGGCATGGATAAGGATGTGATGAAGCGGCTCTTCCGGGACGCCGGGCTGCCGCTGGTGAAGCACGTGACCGTGCTGCGCGCCGGGTGGGAATCTGCGCCCGAGGCGGTGCGCGCGCAGGTGGAGGCCGCGCTGGCCTATCCCGTCTTCGTGAAGCCAGCCAATCTCGGCAGTTCAGTGGGGATTTCCAAGGTCCACGACCGCTCGGAGCTGAAGGCGGCGATGGATGAGGCGGCGCGCTTCGACCGCAAGATCGTGATCGAGGAAGGCGTAGGCGGCCTCAAGCACAAGGCGCGCGAGCTGGAGTGCGCCGTGCTGGGCAACGACGCTCCTCGGGCATCGGTCGTCGGCGAGGTGGTGCCGATCAAGGAGTTTTACGACTACGACGCCAAGTACATCGATGAAGGCTCGAAGCTCTCGATTCCCGCAGAACTGTCACCGGCTCTAACCGCTCAGGTGCGCGATATGGCCGTGCGGGCGTTCCAGGCGGTGGACTGCTCCGGCCTGGGACGCATCGACTTCCTGATGGACCCGGCCACCGAGGCGATCTATCTGAACGAGATCAACACCATGCCGGGCTTCACTTCGATCAGCATGTATCCGAAACTGTGGGCGGCGACGGGCATTGCGTATCCCGAGCTGATCGACCGGCTGCTGCAACTGGGCATGGAACGGCACGCGGACAAGAAGCGCAACCAGTACACCCGCTGATCAGGCTTCGACGATCTCGGGCGTGGCCTCAAGCAGCGTGCGCGTGTAAGGATGCGCGGGCGCTGTGGTGATCTGCTCGGTATCGCCGACCTCCACCAGCTTGCCGTGGTACATGACGGCGATGCGCGTCGAGAGATAGCGCACGACCGGGATGGCGTGCGAGATAAACAGGTAGGTCAGCCGGAAATCGCGCTGCAGTTGCGCCAGCAGGTTGATGATCTGCGCGCCCACGCTGACATCGAGCGCCGAGACCGGCTCGTCGCAGACGATGAAGCGCGGACGCAGGGCCAGTGCCCGGGCGATGCCGATGCGCTGCCGCTGTCCGCCGCTGAACTCGTGGGGATAGCGCGCCAGCGCCGACTCATCCATTCCCACCGCGTTCATCAGCTCGCGCACCCGTCGTCGGCGCTCGTCGCCTGAACCGGGCTCGTGGATGACCAGCGGCTCGGCCACGATCTGCTCGACCGTCATGCGCGGATCGAGTGAGCCGAAGGGGTCCTGAAAGATCATCTGCATTTGGCGGCGCAGCTGGCGCATGTCGCCGCCGCCGGCGGTAAACACATCTTGACCGTCGAATAGCACCGTGCCGGCGTCGGGTTGAATCAGCCGCAGAATCAGCCGACCGAGCGTGCTCTTGCCAGAGCCAGATTCACCCACCAGGCCGAGTGTCTCGCCGGGTTCAATCGCTAGCGAAACGTCATCGACCGCCCGTACCTCGCCGCGCGCGCCACCAAACAAGGTAGAGCAGAGCGGGAACGACTTCGACAGGCGGCGGACCTCGATGAGTGCCATCGCCAGCAGCTTAACAGGAACATCCCACCAAATTCGCGGAGTTTCTGATGACAGAAGAAAGTCAATATCCCCACCCTAACGCGCCAAAGGCGGGCGCGTGAGGATGGGGCACCCGCCTGCTAGAATGATGGAGCAATGGTGCTCCCTTTCGTCCGCGAATTCTTCGCGGACCTGGAAAAGACTTCGGCCTTCACGCGCGCCGCACCCCACCTGAAACCCGGCGCGGGACGGACGAGTGTGTCCGGACTCACCCCCACGGCCAAGGCCCTGCTGATTGCCATGCTGCAACGCGTGGCCGCGCGGCGTTTGATCGTGGTGGTGCGCAGCAACCGCGCGATGGATGAGCTGCTTCCGCTGGTGCAGGCCTGCTGCGAGCTGACCGGCGGCACCCTACCGGAGTCGGTGGTGGCGCTACCTACGCGCGACGTGCTGCCGTTTCAGAATCTGTCGCCGCATCCGGAAATTCAGGAAGCCCGCGCTACGGCCCTGTGGAAGATCGCCACGGGCACGGCCGAGATCGTGCTTACGCCGGTGGTCGGCAGCGCCATGCTGCTGCGCTCGGCCGAGTACTACGCCAACCAGGCGAGGGTGGTGCGGCGCAATGAGCCGCTCAACGTCGACGACCTGATCCAGCAATTGAATACGTCGGGCTACACCCGCGCCGATGTGGTCGAGATGCCGGGCGAGTACGCGATGCGCGGCGGCATCCTCGACGTGTATCCGCCGGAGGCCGACCGCCCGCTGCGGCTGGAGTTTTTCGGTGACGAGGTGGAGTCGATCCGCAAGTTTGACCCGGCGACGCAGCGCTCGTCGGCCTCCGTCGACGAGGCCGTGCTGCTGCCGCTCACCGATACGCCGGTGACGGAGGAGGTGCTGGCAGCCATTCATGCCCGCCTCAGCGGCAAGCGCATTGCCGGCTCCGAGCAGGCGATTGAAGAGGCGTTGCGCGCCGGAGGCGTGACCGTGTTTCCGGGCTGGGAGTTCTACGCGCCGCTGGCAGGCGAGGGGAGCGCGGCGGGCACTGGCCGCGCGCAGCCGGGCACCGGCACGCTGTTTGAGCTGATGCCGGACGCCGCCGTCATCGTGCTGGAGCCAAGCGAGGTGCGCGACGAGTTTGACCACGTCTGGGAGCGCATCGAGCAGGCGCACGAGCGCAGCGGCATCGGCAACCTGGTACGTCCCGCAGATCTCTATCTTTCGCCCGAAGTTTGGCAGCTGCGCATCGCCGCCCTTGCGGGGCTCGACCTGGAGCACCTGGGCTTCGATGTTGGCGGAGCCTTCTCGACCTTCGCCGGCGAGCTGATTGATCCGGAAGTGGCCCAGGCAGCGGCGGAGAAACCGCCGGAGTACACGGCGCTGCACCTGAATTCGCAGCCCGCGCAGCGCTTCCACGGCTCGGTGCCCGCGATGGTGGAGCAGGCCAGGAAGCTCACCGCCGAAGGCAAGCGCGTGGTGTTTGCCGTGGCCACCAATGGCGATGTGGAGCGGATGGCCGACATCTTCACCGAGTACTCGGTCAGCTTCCGCCTGGGCAGCCGCACGCCGAAACCCGGCGTGAGCGAAAACTACCTGGACGAGGCGGCCTACTTCGCGGGCAACATTTCGGTGCCCACGATTGTGAAGGCGTTTGTGCCCGACGGCGTGGTGTTGCCGGAGGCGAACCTCGCGCTGTTCGGCGCCAACGACCTGTTCGACGAGGCCGACGCCGCCAGCCAGCGCCCGCAACAGCGCAAGTCGAAGACCTCGGCCTTTCTCTCCGATTTCCGCGACCTGGCGGTGGACGACTACGTGGTCCACGTGGAGCATGGCATCGGCCAGTACAAGGGACTGCGCGAAATCGCGCAGGATGACCAGGGCAACGCCGAGTTCATGATTTTGGAGTACGCCGAAGGCGCGCGCCTGTACGTGCCGCTGACGCGGCTGGACCTGGTGCAGAAGTTCCGCTCGTCGGAAGGCGCCAAGCCATCGCTGTCGCGGCTGGGCACGCAAGGGTGGGGCAAGACCAAGGCCAAGGTCAAGAAGGCCATGAAGGACATGGCCGAGGAGCTGCTCAAGCTCTACGCGGTGCGCCGCACCGCGCAAGGCCACGCCTTCCCGCCCGACAGCCAATGGCAGCGCGAGTTTGAGGACGCCTTCGAGTTTCAGGAGACGCCCGACCAGGAGCAGGCCATCGCCGACGTGAAGACCGACATGGAGGCCGGTACGCCGATGGACCGCCTGCTGTGCGGCGACGTGGGATACGGCAAGACCGAGGTGGCCATGCGCGCCGCCTTCAAAGCCGTGGGCGACAGCCTGCAGGTGGCGGTGCTGGCTCCGACGACGGTGCTGGCCTTCCAGCACTTTGAGACCTTCAAGCGCCGCTTTGCCGCCTTCCCCGTCAACATCGACATGATCTCGCGCTTCCGCAACGCGAAGCAGCAGAAAGAGATCGTCGAGCGGGTGGAGGCGGGCAAGGTAGATATACTCATCGGCACCCACCGGCTGCTGTCGAAGGACATCAAGTTTCCGCACCTGGGCCTGGTCGTCATTGATGAAGAGCAGCGCTTCGGGGTGCGCCACAAGGAGCGCCTGAAGCAGATGCGGCGCGAGGTGGATGTGCTGACCATGTCGGCGACGCCCATCCCGCGCACGCTGCACATGTCGATGGTAGGGCTGCGCGACATGAGCGTCATCGAGACGCCGCCGAAGGACCGCATGGCGATCCAGACGGTGGTGGCCGCGTGGGATGAGGAACTGGTCCGCAACGCGATCGAGCACGAGCTCGACCGCGGCGGGCAGGTCTACCTGGTCCACAACCGCGTGGAGTCGATTTACGAGATCGCCGCCCGCGCGCAGGAGATGGTGCCGCGCGCGCGCGTGCTGGTGGGCCACGGGCAGATGCACGAAGCCGAACTGGAGAAGGTGATGCTGGGCTTCATCCGCCATGAAGCCGACGTCCTGGTGGCGACCACCATCATCGAAAACGGGCTCGACATCCCGCTCTGCAACACCATCCTCATCAACCGCGCCGACCGTCATGGATTGAGCGAGCTCTACCAGTTGCGCGGGCGCGTGGGGCGCTCCAACCGCCGCGCGTATGCCTATCTGCTGGTGCCGCCGCTGGCCGAACTGACGCCCATTGCGCGACGCAGGCTGGCGGCGCTCAAGGAGTTCAGCGATCTGGGCGCGGGCTTCAAGATCGCCGCGCTCGACATGGAACTGCGCGGCGCCGGCAACCTGCTGGGCGGCGAGCAGAGCGGCCACATCGAGGCCGTAGGCTTCGAGCTTTATACCTCGATGTTGGAGCGCGCCATCCAGGAGCTGCGCGGCGAAGAGCAGCCCGATGCGATTGAAGCGCAGCTCAATCTTGGCATCGATATCCGCATTCCCGCCGGATACATTCCGGAAGAGAACCAGCGCCTGCGCATGTACAAGCGGATGGCCGGCGTGGAAAGCGAGCAGCGGCTGGAAGACGTGCAGGCCGAGATGCAGGACCGGTACGGTCCGCTGCCGGAGGCGGTCAGGAACCTGGCGTCGTATGCGGCCCTGCGCCTGCTCTCGCGCCGGCTGGGGGTGGCCGCCATCGACCGCCGCCGCGACCAGATTGCCGTCAAGTTTACGCAGCAGGCGGCAGTGGATCCGCAAAAACTGGCGCGTTTTGTGGCCTCTAACCGCGGCACGCAGTTCACCCCCGCGGGCCTGCTGAAGTTCCAGCTGCGCGAAACCGCGCAGGAGCAGATGCTGCTGCGGCTGCGGCAGGTGCTGGAAGAACTGGCGGCCGAGCAATTGCCAACGGCCTGAAACCAGCCGTTCCGTGAGCCGCTCGGCCCGGTTGGTGTTAAAATCAATTTTCTTCCCTCTTCCCAACGACGTTCGTGCGTTGCGCGAAGAACTCTGTATGCAAGGATCGCCGGCTTGGCAGATACAACAAATCGCGAACCCATCACTTACGCCGACGCCGGGGTCAACATTGACCAGGGCAACCGCACCAAGCAGCGCATCAAGTACCTGGCGCACAAGACCTTCACCAAGAATGTGCTGAGCGAAATCGGCAGCTTCGGCGGCATGTTTGCGCTGGATCTGGTGAAGTACAAGAACCCCGTGCTCGTCTCGAGCGTGGACGGCGTCGGTACCAAGCTCAAGGTGGCCTTTGAAATGGGCGTTCACCACACGGTCGGAGCCGACCTGGTGAACCACTGCGTCAACGACATTGCCGTGCAGGGCGCGGCTCCGCTGATCTTCATGGACTACTTCGCCACCGGCAAGCTGGTGCCGGAGATTGCGGAGCGGGTCGTCAGCGGACTGGCCGATGCCTGCAAGCACAACGGCTGCGCGCTGATCGGCGGCGAGACGGCCGAGATGCCCGGTTTCTATCCCGATGGCGAGTACGATCTGGCCGGCTTCATCGTCGGCGTGGTCGAGCGCGAAAAGGTCGTCACCGGCAAGGACGTACAGGTGGGCGACGTGCTCGTCGGCCTGCCCTCCAACGGCCTGCACACCAACGGCTATTCGCTGGCCCGCAAGCTGCTGTTTGAGATTGCGCGCTATTCGCCCGAGACCTACGTCACCGAGCTGAAGAGCAAAGTCGGCACCGAGCTGATGCGTACGCACCGCAGCTACTGGCCGATCGTGAAGAAGCTGCTCGACGCCGAAACCGTCGTGGCCCTGGCTCACATCACCGGCGGCGGCATCACCGAGAACCTGCCGCGCGTATTGCCCAAGGGCACCGGCGCGATCGTGGAACTGGGCAACTGGCCCAAGCAGCCGATCTTCGACCACCTGCAGGCGCTGGGCAATATCGAGGTGGCGGAGATGATGCGCACCTTCAATATGGGCATCGGCATGGTGCTGGTCGTGCCTCCGGCGAAGTACAAGAAGCTGCAGGGCATTCTGGACCGCGCCGGCGAGAAGATGTTTGCCATCGGGCGCATCGTCAAAGGCGAACGCAAGGTCACCTACTGCTGACCCGTCGTTGAATTAAGTGTTGTCATCCTGAGAAGCGTCCAAAGCCCGCGACGAAGGAGCTGCTTTTCGCGCCGCGTTCTATATGCCCGAAGCCACTCAGCCACAACCCGGCCGTAAACATCGGCTCGGCATCCTGCTCTCGGGCCGGGGCTCGAACTTCATCGCTATCGCCGACTCCATTGACGCCGGGCGTATTCCTCAGGCCGAGATTGCCATCGTCATCTCCAACCGTGCCAATGCCCGCGGCATTGCCAGCGCCCAGGAGCGCGGGCTGAAGACGGCGGTGATTCCGTCGAAGGGGCAGGAGCGCGAGGCGCACGACCGCGCGGTGGTCGCGGCGTTGCAGGACGCGCAAGTCGATCTGGTCTGCCTGGCCGGATACATGCGCCTGCTCTCGCCATGGTTCGTGCAGCAGTTTCCGTGCCGCATCCTGAACATTCATCCCTCGCTGCTGCCCGCCTTTCCCGGCGTGGACGCGCAGAAGCAGGCCTTCGATTATGGCGTGAAGGTCAGCGGCTGCACCGTGCACTTCGTGGACGAACATCTGGACCATGGCCCGATTATTTTGCAGCGCACCGTGCCGGTCAAACCCGGCGACGACGCCCACGTGCTCGCTGACCGCATTCTCGCCGAGGAGCATCAGGCATATAGCGAAGCGATTCGGCTGGTGCTGGCCGGCGGGTGGCGGATCGAAGGGCGGCGGATGGTGGTCGGATAGTCGGCGGTGGCGCGCTTTCGGCCCGCCCCCCAAGGGGCGGGTTTTGTTTTTGGTGGGTGATACCGCCAATGATCTCGGGGCAAATCGAAAAAGCCCGCGAAGCGGGCGAAAGATGCTAGCCCCAGGCGTGAGCCTGGGGTATAGTGCCGAACCGAGGCCCCAGCCCCCGCCCCCGCAGGGGGCGGCGCATACCTTCACCAACCTGCTCGTCCACGTGGTCTTCTCAACCCGCGAGCGCGCGCCGTTGATCGGCGATGCAATCCGTTCCGACTTGCATGCGTACCTCGGAGGCATCCTGCGCGAACTGCGCGTCGCCCCTATCGTGATTGGCGGCACGGCGGACCACGTTCATCTGCTGACGCGATTGCCTGCCGAACTTGCCGTCTCCGACTGTCTGCGAACCGTGAAGGCGAACTCCTCGCGCTGGGTGAAGGAGAAATGGCCCGAGCGGCGTTTGTTTGCATGGCAGAGCGGTTATGGTGCGTTCAGCGTCAGCGAATCGAACGAAAGGGCGGTCATTCGTTACATCCAGTCGCAGGAAGACCACCACCGCAAGATTTCGTTTCAGGATGAGTTCTTGGCCCTGTTGCGGAAGCATGGGGTGGAGTTTGATGAGCGGTATATCTGGAGTTAGTTCTTTCGCCCGCTACGCGGGCTTGTGCGGTCAGGGGTCTGGCGTACCCCAGGTTTGCGCCTGGGGCTAGCGTCTGCCGCCCGCTTTGCGGGCTCGATGCGACGCTATGTACTGAAAAGCAATTGTTCTGAAATCTGAATCAAGAGAGTTGACGTGCATGCTAATCATCTACAAGCCTATCAACGCAGACCGTAAGGCATTCGTTGATTTCTGGACCGCCCGCTATAGCTTCGAGGACAACTTCTACAATGAAAATATTGGTAAAGAGCTTACGGCGGATCGCATTCTTGATTGGTTCGCCTGGAAAAATGGAATGGAGCTTTCTCCAAACAAGCGAACATCTGTCAAGAACAACTTCGTGGCTCGGCGCCACGAACTCATAAATATCCGAGCGCGCGAAACAGCGGAAGCCTTTCTCAACCGCTTCGACCAAGGCGGCGCGATTTGGCGAATCTTCTGGCTTCACCTCTGGCAGCCCGCGCGCTTTCCAATCTATGACCAGCATGTTCATCGAGCGATGCGATTCATACAGGAGGGCGTGAAGGAAGAAATTCCCGCCAATGCCCCTGAGAAGATCACATCGTATCTCAACCGGTACTTAGCGTTTCATTCTCAGTTCGATGGGATAAACAATTACCGGGATGTGGACAAGGCGCTTTGGGCCTTGGGCAAGTTTATTAGCGAAAACAACTTCCCGCACAATGAGGATGGGCCGGCCGGCCGATGTTGACGATTTCCAGCGCTGGGGCCCTTAGTTCGGCATCAACGCAGGTATCTCTCGCCACCCAAAAAAAGCCCCGAGGCGAAAGCCTCGGGGCTCTCGTTAACGCAAACGCCAACTACTTTTTGGCTGCCTTCAGCCTTGTTTCCAGCTTGACCAGTTCCTGCTTCAGGCCTTCCGGCATGTGGGAGCCGAACTTGGCGAAGTGCTCGGCGATGAGCGGGATTTCCTTGAGCCAGCCATCGACGTCCACCTTGAGGATGGCATCGAGGTCGGCCGCCGGGATGTCGAGCCCGTTGAGGTCGAGGTCCTGGGGACGCGGCAGGTTGCCGATCGGGGTTTCGACGGCGCTGGCCGTGCCTTCCACGCGCTCAAATACCCATTTGAGGATGCGGCTGTTTTCGCCGTAACCGGGCCACAGGAAGCGGCCCTTGTCGTCGAGGCGGAACCAGTTGACGTAGTAGATCTTCGGCAGCTTGGCTCCGGCCTTCTGCCCGACCTTGAGGTAGTGGCCGAAGTAGTCGCCCATGTTGTAGCCGCAGAAGGGCAGCATGGCCATGGGGTCGCGGCGCAACTGTCCGACGGCGCCCGCGGCGGCCGCGGTGGTTTCGCTGCTGGCGGTGGCGCCCAGGAAGGTGCCGTGCTGCCAGTCGAAGGACTCGGTCACGAGTGGCACCACTCCGGCACGGCGTCCGCCGAACAGGATGGCGTCGATCGGCACGCCCTTCGGGTCTTCCCACTCAGGAGCAATCGCCGGGCACTGCCGGGCGGGCGTGGTGAAGCGGGCGTTCGGGTGGGCGGCCTTGCGGCCGCTCTGCGGCGTCCAGGGACGGCGCAGCCAATCGATCAGGCTGGCTGGCTTGTCGTCGGTCATGCCTTCCCACCAGACGTCGCCTTCGGGGGTCATGGCGCAGTTGGTGAAGATCGAGTTCTTGCCGGCCGTCAGCAGCGCGTTGGCATTGGACTTCATGCCGGTGCCGGGGGCCACGCCGAAGAATCCGGCTTCCGGATTGATGGCGTAGAGGCGGCCGTCGGCGCCGAACTTCATCCAGCAGATGTCGTCGCCCACGGTCTCGACCTTCCAGCCGGGAACCGTAGGAATCAGCATGGCCAGGTTGGTCTTGCCGCAAGCCGAGGGGAATGCGCCGGTGATGAACTTGCTGACGCCCTGCGGATTAGTCAGCTTGAGGATGAGCATGTGCTCGGCCAGCCAGCCCTCGTCGCGCGCCTGCACGCTGGCGATGCGCAGCGCGTGGCACTTCTTGCCCAGCAGCGCATTGCCGCCGTAACCGGAGCCGAAGGACCAGATTTCGCGGGTCTCGGGGAAGTGCGCGATGTACTTCTCGGTCTGGCAGGGCCACGGGCTGTCCGGATCACCGGTGCCGGGCAGCGGCGAGCCTACCGAATGCATGCCCTTCACGAATTCGCCTCCGGTGCCGAGAACGTCGAGCACCTTCGTTCCCACGCGCGCCATGATGTGCATGTTGGCCACGACGTAAGGCGAGTCGGTCAGCTCCACGCCGACGTTGGCGATGGGCGAGCCGATCGGGCCCATGCTGTAAGGGATCGCAAACAGCGTGCGGCCCACCATGCAGTTGGCGTACAGCTTGGTCAGCGTCGCCTTCATCTCCACCGGGTCGCGCCAGTTGTTGGTCGGTCCGGCGTCTTCCTTATTGACGGAGCAGATATAAGTGCGGTCTTCCACGCGGGCGACGTCGGCCGGGGTGGAGCGGACAAAGATGCTGTTGGGGCGCTTCTGCGGGTTCAGCGGAATAGCGGTGCCGGACTGGATCATCAGCCGGAGCATCTCGGCGTACTCGGCATCCGAGCCGTCGCATATGCGAACCTGATCGGGGCGGCAAAGGTCGGCCACTTCCTGGATCCACTGCGCGAGTTTCGGGTGCTTAAGCGCAGGGACAGAAATCGCCTTTGGTGCTGGTGAGGGACTAGACATAACGGGCTTCTCCTATGGTTCCAAACTTGATGGGCCGGGACAGCTCCGGGACTTGAACTGAGCCCTTCGCGCAGCGTAGCAATGGGCGCGCGCGCGGCAACCAGCCTATGCACCCGGACAAGGCTTTCGTGCACAGCAAAACCCAAGATGCTCGGATTCTCGTAGCATCCTGCCGGAAAACCTGTGACCCCGGTCACCCTTAGCGGTGCGAAAGCAACGGCAGCGGGCGAACCAAGCCCCTGCTTGGTGTTGCATGACACCGCCGGGCGGCTGCCTGCGGACTCAGGCCCGATGCCCGGCGCGGGTGAGCGAGTCCACCTGCTCCATGGTTTCGGCCAGTGTCAGCGCATGGAACTGGCGTCCGCTGTCCTCGCCGGCATCGAGCGCGGTCTTCAGAAAATGTCCGGCGATTGCGACGGCCATCGGGTCGGTGAGCACCTTGCCGGTGCGGCGGTTGTATTCTCCCCAGGCAACGTGCGGCAGAGAGACCACAACGGTCTCGCCATCGACGAGAAACTTCACGTCTACGGCGTCGGCGTGGCGCGTGGAAATGGCAAGGATTATGGCTTGGTATTGGCAGCGGACAGTCTTGCCCGTGCGGCTGTCGACGGTCTGAAAGTCCCCATACATAGCAGACAGAATACTCGGAGTGTCTGGCGGTGGGCAATAAGTCAATCAGCGGAGGCAGGGCCAACCGCTCGTCGGCCAGAGACGCTGTATACAATAAGGCTGTGCCGGTCTCACGCAAGACACCAAGCAAAACGACGAAACCAGCTCCGAAGGCGAGCAGGATTGAGCCGCTGCGGGCTGCCAACCTGGAATCGATTCCGTGGCTGGTCCACGGCTTCAGCACCCGTCACGGTGGCTTTACGCGCGCCTACGGCGGCGGCGCGCTCAACCTGGCGCTGACGCCGGAAGACCGCAAGGCGACGGTCGAACGCAACTGGGCGGCCTTTCTCGCAGCCGTTACGGGCGGCGGCGCGTGGCCCGTCGAAAGCGGTCACCAGGTTCATTCAGATTTGATCTGGCTGCGGCCCGAGCCGGCCGCGTCGGGTGCCGAGCCGGTGCTCTCCGGCGACGGACTCGTGACCGATGTGCCGGGACGGTTGCTGGCCATCCGCACCGCCGACTGCCTGCCGCTGCTGCTGGTGGACAAGAAGAAGCGCGCCATCGGCGCCTTCCACGCCGGCTGGCGCGGCACCCTGAAGCGCATTGCCGAAAAGGGCGTGGGCGAGATGCGGCATTGGTTCGGCTCCGAGCCGCGCGACCTCGAGGCCGCCATCGGACCGGGCATCCACGGCTGCTGCTACGAGGTAGGCGAAGAGGTGCGGGACCGGTTCCAGTCGCAATTCGCCTACGCCGATGAGTTGTTCACGGTAGAAAAAGACTCGGACCCCATTCGTGATCGTTATCCGCTGCTGTTCCTGGTGGCGCGCGCGCCGGGACACATCGAGCCTTTCCTGCCTGTCAAGATCAAGCTCGACCTGGTGGAGGCGAACCGCCGCCAACTGCTGGCCGCCGGGTTGCGCCCGGGCCGGATCACGGCCTCGCCGCTGTGTACCTGCTGCCGCACGGATTTGCTGTTTTCCCATCGCGGCGAAAACGGCAAGACGGGGCGGATGATGGCGGTTATTGGCATTAACCCGGCGGGTAGTAAGCCCCGCGGGTAGCACGGCAGCTGAACTGAGAGAAACGCCCGCTTGCGGCGCCCGACGCCGGGAGCCATGCTGTCCCTTCCCGCGCTTCCTCCGGAGGGGCAATGTGCAAGGGTGGGACACCACCGCTGGTTCCCATCTGGCCGCAGCCCCATGTGCGCGAGCTGGAACGACTGGTGAACAGCGAGAAGATGCGGGCCCTGCTGTGGAACGACAGCCCGCCCCGCGGCTTCGCCATCTGAGCCACACTAACGCTTTCGGCCCGGCCCATGCGTCTGCTAAACTCAACCCGCATCATGACCACAAACGACACGAATATTCAGACACGCCACTACATCGTTCACGGGCGCGTGCAGGGAGTCGGCTTCCGCTGGTTTGTCGAGCGGGAAGCCCAGGCGCTCGGGTTGACCGGCTGGGTTCGCAACACCGAAGACGGCCTGGTCGAAGTGCTGGCCACCGGACCGCTGGGGCAGCTCAGTTATCTGGCCGAGGCTTTGCGCCGCGGCCCCCGCGCAGCGCGGGTGGACCAGGTGGAAGTGGGACCGGGCCAGCCCGTAGAAGGCCTTAAATCTTTTCGCATCGAAGGAGCCTGGTAATGTCTACCAAGCCTGAGCTTAATTGTGATTCGCTCAAGTCGCTGATCCGCGGTGTGCCCGATTTCCCCAAGCCTGGCATTCTTTTTTACGACATCACCACGCTGCTCAAGGAGCGCGCTGGATTCGCCAAGCTGATCGACGCCCTCTCGGAGTACTACATCAATCATCGGGTGGACCTGGTGATGGGCATCGAGGCGCGCGGCTTCATCTTCGGCCCGGCGCTGGCCTACCGGCTCAATGCCGGCTTCGTGCCCATCCGCAAGCCCAACAAGCTGCCCGCCGAGACGGTGCGCTGCACCTACGACCTCGAATACGGCAGCGACACGCTCGAGATCCACAAGGACGCCATCCTGCCCGGCCAGCGCGTGGTCATCGTCGACGACCTGCTGGCGACCGGCGGCACGGCGCTGGCCAGCATCAACCTGGTGAAGAAGCTGGGCGGCGAGGTGGATGGCCTGGCCTTTATCGTCGAGCTGGATTTCCTGAACGGCCGCAAGAAGCTGGCGCCCTACGATGTGCTCTCATTGATTCACTACGACGAGTAGCCAGCCGAAGCATCGTTTTAAGGCACCAAGGCCCGCATGCAAGGCGAATGCGGGCCTTGTTTTATGCATGCGGTGCAGACGCCGTGGAAATCGAACAGGCGCGGGAGTTGCTCAGCCTTCCGTCAGGCGCAGACCGGCAGCCTTGCCGATGTAGCCTTTGCGCCGAAACCAGTCCTCCATCGCGGTCTGCAAACGGTCGATCGGTACGCGCGTGCCCATCTCGAGCAGTCCATCGGCTACGGGCAGGGTGTCGTCGAAGATGGAATCGTTGGTGAAGCTGCGCATGGCGAAGTTGTCGAGCCACTTCTGTGGAGCCGGGCTCCATTCCCCTTCGCGCTGATACTGCACTTGGATCTTGCGGGCGAACACGCAGGTATTGTAACTCCGGCTGCGGCCACGCAATCCGCGGCGCGCGCGGTGGAATCGCTCACACGGCCCAGCCGGCCGATGCGCCCGAGGCCCAGGCCCACTGGAAGTTGAATCCGCCGAGGTGGCCGGTTACATCCACCACCTCGCCGATGAAGTACAGCCCGCGCACCTTGCGGCTCTCCATCGTCTTCGCCGAAAGCTCATCGGTGTCCACGCCGCCCGCGGTCACCTCGGCTTTCTCGTAGCCCTCAGTGCCGGCGGGGATAAGGGCCCAGTGGTGCAGTTCGTGCTCCAGCGCCTCGAGCGCAGCGTTGCTCAAGTTCTTCGGCTCGTGCAAATCCAGCCAGCGGTCGGCCAGCCGGTTGGGAAGGGCCGCACGCAGCGCCGCTTGCGCATCATTCCTGTTGCGAGCACCCGTCGTGGCGCGCAGGTGCGCGGTGACGTCGGCTCCGGGCGCAAGGTCAATCGTGACCGGCTCACCGGCTCGCCAGTATGAGGAAATCTGCAGGATCGCAGGTCCGCTCAGTCCCTGATGCGTGATGAGCATCTTCTCGCGAAACCGCTGTCCGCCCGCGCTGGCCACCACTTCGGCCGAGAGTCCCGAGAGTTCACAGTAGTTGGCCCGATCAGCTGCACTGAGCAGGAGCGGCGTGAGCGCCGGACGCGTGGGACGCACCGCCAGTTCAAACTGCCGCGCCACGTCGTAGCCAAAGCCGGTGGCTCCCATCTTCGGGATCGACAATCCGCCGGTGGCGACCACCAGCGCCGGAGCATGGAATTCGCCGGTGCCGGTCAGCACGGCGAAGCCCGCATCGCGGCGCACCTCGCTGATGGCCGCGCCAGTGAAGATATGCACCCCCGCTGCCTGGCATTCGCGCTCCAGCAGGTCGAGAATGTCGCGCGCCGAGCGGTCGCAGAACAACTGCCCCAGCGTCTTCTCGTGGTAGGGAATGTGGTGCTTTTCCACCAGCGCCACGAACTCCGAGGCCGGATAGCGCGCCAGCGCCGACTTGGCGAAGTGCGGATTATGGGAGAGGAAGTTTTCGGGACGGCAACCGCGGTTGGTGAAGTTGCAGCGTCCGCCTCCAGAGATCAGGATCTTGCTTCCCGCCTGTCGACTGCGCTCCACGACAGCAACGCGCCGGCCGCGCTTGCCGGCTTCGGCCGCGCACATCAGCCCGGCAGCTCCGGCCCCAAGCACAATTACGTCGAAAGGTTGCATCAAGCAAAGTCTCGATCCGGCGGAATGAAATGCGATCGGCTCAATCGTATGCCGCGCGGGCAAGGGCTGACAAACGCGCCGGGAAAACAGATCGCCGGCCTAAGAGCGGTCGGCCGGAACCTTGGCGTTCGGATCGATGCGCGAAAACTTGAAATCCAGGAAGCGCCGGTCGCAGTCGATGCAGCGGTACCAGCGAATCAGCTTGATCCACTGGACAAAGGACTCGAACGCAGTTTGCGATATGGCGTAGTCCGACTTGCGAACGTTACTGCTGCCGCAGAGGTGACATTGAATCACGCGCTTGCATTCCTCGCTTGATAGTCCGAAACCGCTGGTTCTGTTTCGGGAAGCTTAGCATGAAATCGTGCCGAAATGGCCTATCCAAGTCATAAAGATTCTGCATGCGGCACGCGAGGTACCGCTACACCTGCAAGGCGCGTCAGGCATCGGACCAGGGGCTGGCACCGTCGCCGCAGCGCTGAGCCGACAGACGATGTAACCGTTGGAGGACAAGAAATGCTGGGGAAAGACGGCGAGAGGGAAACTGGTGCGCCCGGAGAGATTCGAACTCCCGACCTATTGCTCCGGAGGCAATCGCTCTATCCAACTGAGCTACGGGCGCGCACGTCCTAATTATAGCCTGTCGCCCGGCCCCGGCTCCAAAAACGCCCGTCTTTCATTTGCCGAGGGATTTCGCGCGGCGTATTCTTACACTCCAAGCGGCCTTCGCTCCGGCACTGGGTGACCCGGCGAACGTGCTCCAGCCCGCGCAGGGTGCGGCGGCGGCAGTTTCGTCCTCGGGAAACGGGTTGCCGGGCGCTGCTCTTCTATGCTGGAGCGGCAGCAGCGGATCGCGGGCCGACACTGGCACGGGTGGCAGCAGGAGCGAGAGGCCGGACATGTTGGATATGCGGGAGGAACGTTTTTCGAGGGTTGCGGGGATGCGAGGAAGGCAGGAGGCGAAAGTGGGAGAGATGAAGAACTGGAAGCGGGCGTTGGTGTTTGGCTCATTGGGAGCGGGTGCGCTGTTGCTGATCAGCGGCAAGCGTCCCGCCGGGCTTGCGGTGGCAACTGTGGGCTTGGCGATGCTGGCGTCGGAATATCCCGACACATTTGAGCGCGTATGGGAACAGGCGCCGGATTACGTTTCGCGCGGCATCAACATCTTCCAGACGCTTTCGCAGATTACCGAGCGCTTCGCCGACCAGACGTCGCGGCGTGGACTCGAGAGCGCATGGGCGGAGATGCGGCAACAGGTAGGCCGCTAGTTTTCTGATCTGCGGGCTGGGACCGGCGCGATTAGCTGAGCCGGAATGTCGACGGCACGCCGCACCTGCCACGCACCTTCTCCAATGCTGGGAAAGGATTAGTACATTAAATGCTAATGTCATATAGAGCAATGGACCAGGGCTAGTGCGAGTCGGCAGGGCGGTCGGCGGAAAGCGGCTCAGGTACAAGCATCGCAGCACTACTTCGTTGCGGGCGGGCAACTGCAATTCCCGGAGAAACGTCCAGCTCGAAATGAAGCGGGGACCAAGGTGGGCGCAGTTGTTGCCGATGGCGGTGGCTCTTAGCCTGGCGCTCAACGCACGATCGCCGGAGAAGCATCTGGACAATGCCGAAGCCGGCGTTATCTGCCGTCCTTCGGCCTGTCTGCTGGGTTACCTGCACGGCTAGGAAGAGGGACTGCCGTCGTCACCGGCACAGGTGCAGGATTTTGACGAGAGCTTGGCCCCGCTTCTCCCGAATAGCCCCACCGGACGCTAGAAGGTAACTTTCGGGCATGTACCACAGTACAATCCCTTGCTTTTCTCTCAGCCTGTTTGGGACTATGCTGGACAAAGTATTAGGAGAGAAGTTATATGGCCCTCCCCGGTGCAAGCAAGCCGCGTATTCGTATCGCAGTGGTGGAAAGCGATCCGCTGCGCCTGGTCGGCTTCCGGGCCCTGTTTGAAGCCGAGCCGGAATTTGAACTGGTTACGACCTCGCTCGAAGAGGTGAAGGAGCAGCGCAACTGCGATCTCGTGCTGCTGGGCGGACGCGGCGGCAACAATCCTTTCGATCTTGTGGCCAGCCTGCGCAGCTCACGTCCGGAGATGCGCATCGTGGTGACCGGATCAGGCGCTACCGACGAGACCATCCTGAAAGCGCTGGCCGCCGGCGCGAAGGGATACGTGGACGAAGCCGCGCCTGCAGCGGATTTCATGATGGCCGTGCGCGTGGTTAACTCGGGCTCGGTGTGGGCGCCGCGGCGCGTGCTGTCGATGTTCATCGAGCGCGTGACCAGCCACTCGCCGCTCTTCTCCGGCGCCAAGGTAGTCTTCACCGACCGCGAGCGGCAGGTGCTCGAGTTGCTGGTTGGCGGCAGTTCCAACCGTGAAATCGGCGCCGTCCTCGGCATTGAGGAACGCACGGTCAAGGCGCACGTGGCCAAGCTGATGCGCAAGGTCGGAGTGCAGAACCGCATCGCGCTCTCGATTCACGCCATCACGCATTCGCTGGTCCGCAACGTCTGAGTCTGCGGCTTCACCGGGCCTGCGCCGGGGAATCCCTCCGGTTACCATAGGGCCCTGCACTGGCGTGACTTGCGCCAATCCCCTAAGTGGCTCAGACTCCCCCTACCTCTCCGCGCTTCTCGAAGCGTTGTCCGGCGTCGCATGTGGCTACCGATGCCGGATTTTTTGCGCGCCCGGCGGACCGCCCGCGTGCGCCCAACCAGTAAACATCGCTGTCCCACTCGCTGCCCGGATGAAGTACCATTTCTGAGGACAGGCTTACCTGTCAGGAGCTGAATGTGAAGCGATTCATCGCGGTCGTTGTTCTAGTCATCTGCGCCGCTCCCCTCTGGGCGCAGGACCGGGAAAAACAGATTCGGCGCGTGGAAGAAGCCGGCACCGTGCTGAAAGAGATCATGTCCGCCTCCGACCGGGGGATTCCGGAAGACATCATGAGCTCGGCCAAGTGCGTTGCCGTGGTGCCCTCGATGCTGAAGGGCGGCCTGGTGGTGGGCGGTGCCTACGGCCATGGCGTGGCGAGTTGCCGGACGGAAAAAGGCACGTGGAGCGCGCCGGCCTTCTTCGGCGTTAAGGGCGGCAGCTTCGGGTTCCAGATCGGCGGCCAGGCGGTTGACTTGGTGATGCTGATCATGAACGAAACCGGAATGAACAACCTGCTGGCCAGCAAGTTCAAGCTGGGAGCCGACGCGTCGGTGGCAGCAGGCCCGGTAGGGCGGCTGGCCGAGGGCTCGACCGACTGGAAGATGCGGGCGCAGGTGCTGACCTATTCGCGGGCACGCGGTGTTTTTGCCGGCGTCTCGCTCAATGGCGCGGTGATTTCGCAGGATCGCGACGACACGCGCCTGTTCTACGGGCGCATGGTGCCCTTCCGTACGCTGCTGCTCGGCAACATGGCAGCTCCGACGGAGGCCAAGCCGTTTCTGGATATGCTCTCCAGGTACGGCGGCAGGTCCAAGAAGTAGCTTTCCGGCCGGGCCGGGTGCCGACAGGCAGCGAGCGAGCCGCCCGCAATCGTGGCGGCCCACCGCAGCTTTGGTATCCGGCTCGGGTTGATACCTATGGCGGGCCGGGCGCCCGTCCCGTCCATCTGAATTCCGCCCAACTAAGAATGCGTCATCTTCTTGAGTACCTGCCAGTCTGGGTGTTGCTGAAAGGCTTGGGCGTGCTGCCCCGGCCGGCGGCGCACTGGGTTGGAATGGCGATTACCCGGATGTTCTACCGCGTTCATCCGCGGCTGCGCAAGGTAGGAGAGCGCAATCTGGAGATGGCGTTTCCGCAGATGCCGGCGGCGGAGCGCGAACAGATCCTGCGCGCCGAGTATGACAACCTGGGCCGGTTGCTGGCTGAGTTCTGCCTCTTCCCGCGATACACCCGCGAGAACACTCGCGACTTTGTGACCTACGAAGGGCTGGAGCATTACCTGGCCGCGCAGGAGCGGTGCAAGGGCGTACTGCTGCTGACGGCGCATCTGGGCGGCTGGGAGGTCGGCTCGTTCGTGCATTCGCTCAACGGCTATCCGATGCGTGTGGTGGTGCGCGCTCTGGATAATCCGTATGTGGAGCGGCTTTCGCAGCGCTACCGCACCATGCATGGCAATGCTACCTTCGGCAAACAGGAGTTCGCCCGCGGCCTGATTGCCGCCATGCGCGCCGGCGAGACGGTCGGCATTCTGATGGACACCAACATGACGCCGCCGCAGGGCGTCTTCGTGCCGTTCTTCGGCATCCTCGCCTGCACGGCCAGCGGAGTGGCGCGGGTGGCGCTGCGCACGGGGGCCGCGGTCGTCCCGGCCTTTACCGTGTGGCACGAGGAACAGCCGGGTTACCGCATCCACTTTGAACCGGCGCTGCCGCTGGTGTGCACAGGCGATGACGAGGCCGACGCCCGCGAAAACACCGCCCGCTTCAACGCCGCGATCGAGCAGTATGTACGCCGTTATCCCGGCCAGTGGCTCTGGGTGCACCGGCGCTGGAAGGCGCGCCCGCCGGGCGAGCCGCCGCTCTACTGAAGAACCAACAATACAAACCTCGCGCTGCATTTTTCGCCGTCGTTGTGCGCTATACTGCGCCCAAACGTCCCGCGCGGATTTCGCGGCGAAAGCGCGCGGGCGATTGCCGAATTTATTGGAGTCCTATGTCGAGCCCTACAACAGGAACGCTTTTACCGGCCGATACCCTGGCCGCCCTGGAACAGAAGATCTACCGCACGATCGATTTGTTGAAGACCGCCAAGGCCGCCAAGGCCGACGCCGAGCGCGACGTCGCCCGCCTGCGCGAACAGGCGGAGATGCGCGAGGAAGAACTGGAAGCGGCGCGCAATGAGAACCTGGCCTTGCGCAAGGAACGCGAAGACGTGCGGGCGCGGGTGGAAAAGCTGCTGGAGCAGATCGAAACCCTGGCCGAGTAGGAAGACCTTTGGCATTAACGGCCGGGCGAGTGCAGCTGCCCGGTCCGCTACCAAGGAGCGAGCGTGACGCAGAACGGCAGCATTCGCGTGGAGATTTACGACCAGACCTACAGCCTGCGCGGCACCGACCCGGAGTATATCCGCAAGCTGGCCGAGTACGTGGACGGCAAGATGCGGGCGGTGGCCGAGCAGACGGCAACGGTCGACTCGCTGCGGCTGGCCGTGCTGGCGGCGCTGAATATCGCCGACGAATACCAGTTGCTCAAGCGCAGCATCGACAACATGTCGAGCGATCTCAGCCAGCGAACGGGCAGGATGGCGGGCGCGCTGGACGAGGTGCTGGTCGAAGAAAAACGGGGACGGCGCGCCATTTGACTGGTGGATGACCCGGGTCAGCCACCGGAGCCATAGCGCCCGCGGTCAAGCACGCCGATTGCCATCTTTTTCACCTTCCCCTCTTGCGAGTCGGCGGGCTTTTCTCTAGCATCCAACCTGAAAGTCGGCCTGCGAAGTTGGTGATCGCGGCGGTTGTTTTTTGAGCCAACAATAATGAGCAGGGGGCCCTACTCGTAACGAAAGATCCGGTGTGCCGTGCTTCGCCTCGGCGAAGATGCCTAATGGATCGCGGAGGGCTTCCACCGTGATAACGGGCTCATGAAACGCTGACGCACACGGCCAAGCGGGTCGACTTTTTCTGCTTGCATCGAGTGATCGGGTCTCGCCTGGCCGTGCACGTTCTCTGAGGTTCGCCCTCGCGCCTGCTGTCATCCTCCCCCGTCTTCACCTGCTACACTTAACGTGTCGTTGGGGACGGCGGCACATCCAATACCAATAGATACAACGCTGTTGATCCACTGCGGCTGGAGCTTTTCGCGTGTTTCCTGAACTCTTTCATATCGGCTCATTCTGGCTGCCCAGCTACGGTTTGCTGGTGGCGCTGGGCGTGCTGGCCGGTCTGTCCGTGGCGGCACGGCTGGCGCAGCGGGCCGGAGTGGACAGCGAGAACGCCTGGAACCTCGGCGCGCTGGTGGTGATCGCTTCCATTGCCGGCGCCAAGGTGATGTTGATCATCAACGACTGGAGCTGGTACAGCGCACATCCGGGCGAGATTTTCAGCATATCGATGTTGCAGGCCGGCGGCGTCTTTTACGGCGGGCTGATTGCCGCAGTGGCGTTGTCGCTGTGGTACATCCGCCGGAACCGCCTGCCGGTGCTGAGCACTTGCGACTCCTTTGCGCCCGGCATCGCCCTCGGTCATGCTATCGGACGCCTGGGCTGCTTTGCCGCCGGTTGTTGCTACGGCAAGCCCACCGCGCTGCCGTGGGGCGTGACGTTCACCAGTTCGCTGGCGCACCAGATTTCCGGCACCCCGCTCAATATCGCGCTGCACCCGACCGAACTTTATGAGTCGCTGTTCGAGTTCTGCAATTTTCTGTTTCTCTATTGGCTGTTCAAGCGCAAGACGAGCGATGGACAGGTGCTGGGCGCATACATGTTCCTGTACGGCGTGGCCCGGTTCTTTATCGAGTTTGTGCGCGGCGATCCGGAGCGCGGATCGGTTTTCGGCGGCCTGATGACGGGCACGCAGCTGATCTCGATCGTGCTGGTGCTGATTGGGACGGCGCTATGGTTGCGGCGCGGGAAGCTGACGGTGCCGTCGGCGGCGCGGGCGAGCCGCTGAGAGTCCGTATCCCACATCTGCTAAAGGCGGCAGATGTGGAACACCGTTGATTCGCTGAGAAGTCAAAGTCAACACCCCACCCTGAAGCGCCAAAAGCGGGCGCGTGAGGGTGAGGCACCCGCAGCTGTGTGACACCCGCAGATGTGGGCACCAGCGCACCAACGAAGGCTCCCGCAATGGATGAATACCCGAAACACATACCAGCTACACCGGATGATGCCGGCGTGCGGCTGGACCAGTTCCTGGTCCGCGCGCTGCCGGAAGCCAGCCGCGCGCGCGTGCAGCAGGTGATTGCCGCCGGACAGGTGCTGGTCGAGGACCAGCCGGCCAAGGCTTCGCTGCGCCTGCGGGGCCATGAGCGCGTCACCTTGCTGGGGCCGCTGGAAGCCAAGCCGCTGCGCGCCTTCGCCGAAGAGATTGCGCTCGATGTGGTTTACGAAGACGACGATCTGGCGGTAGTCAACAAGCCCGCCGGCATGATGGTGCATGCGGGCGCGGGCGCAACCGACGATACGCGCAACCGCGGCACGCTGGTCAATGCGCTGCTGCATCGCTTCGCGCAGCTGTCGGAAACGGGCGGCGCGGTGCGTCCCGGCATCGTGCACCGGCTCGACCGCAACACCAGCGGATTGATGCTGGTGGCGAAAAACGACATCGCCCATCGGCGGCTGGCCGAGCAGTTTGCGGGGCGCGAAGTGCATAAGACATACATGGCGCTGGTGCATGGCGCGCTCACGGCCGCCACCGGCACCATCGACACCTCCATCAGCCGCGACGCCATTCGCCGCATCCGCATGACCACGCGGCGCAGTGGCGGACGAACGGCGGTGAGCCACTGGAAGGTGGTCGAGCGCATCGATGGCCGGTACGGCAAGTTCACGCTGGTTGAGGTGAAGATCGAAACCGGCCGCACCCACCAGATACGCGTTCATCTCTCGTCGATCGGACATCCCGTGGCTGGCGACAATCTGTACGGCGCGCCGCGCGAGATCAAGCCGCTGCGCGCGGCGGCGGCGGACCCGGCCTTGAGCCTGGGACGGAACTTCCTACACGCCTGCAAACTGGAGTTCAGCCATCCGCGTTCGGCGGAGCCGATGAGTTTCGCGCGGCCGTTGCCGCCGGATTTGCAGCAGTTTTTTGAGGGATTGCAGGCTCCGGCGGAGCCCCCCCGCGCGGTCGGCCGGTCGGCACTTCCAGCAGGAGAGCCGTTATAATGAGAAGTCACATGAAAAGCTGCCTTGCCTTGCTGCTGATACTCCCCCTTGCGGTGTGCGCAGGCCTTGCCCAGAGCACCGGCGAGCTGCCTTCGGCACCCTCGGCCAGAATTGCCCCCAAGGCGGCAGCGGTCCCCGCGCCGACCAAGGCCCCCGAGGCTCCGACCGCCCGCCAGCCAGCAGCCGAGGCTGCGCGGCAGTCTGCTCCGACCGCCCCGGCGAACTCGGATGACAACGAGGGGTTGACGACCATCACCAAGCGCGTCGATGAAGTGAACCTGGTGTTCACGGTCACGGACCGGCACGGCCGATTCATCAAGGATCTGAAGCAGCAGGACTTCCAGATCTTCGACGATAAAAAACCGGCGCGCCAGATCGACTGGTTCTCGCAGCAGACGAACCTGCCGTTGCGCGTGGGCCTGCTGGTGGACGCCAGCAACTCGATCCGCGACCGCTTCAAGTTTGAGCAGGAGGCGGCGGTAGAGTTTCTATCGACGACCATTCGCCGCAAGGCGGACATGGCGTTTGTCGTCGGCTTCGACGCCACGCCGGAAGTGACCGCCGATTTCACCGACAACCACGACGACCTGGCGCACGGCGTGCGCCTGCTGCGTCCGGGCGGCGGCACCGCGATGTTTGACGCGATCTTTTTCGCCAGCCGCGACAAGTTGATGAAAGCGCACCAGGAAGGTCCCGTGAGACGCGCCATCGTGCTGATCAGCGACGGCAATGACAACCAGAGTCGCGTGACCCGCGAAGAAGCCATCGAGATGGCGCAGCGGGCCGAGGTGATCGTATATGCCATCAGCACCAATAACAGCGCGCAGCTGACGCGGGGCGACAAGGTCATGGAGCGCATCACCGAAGCCACCGGCGGCCGCTCGTTCTTCCCGTTGAGAATGCAGGATGTGAGCAAGGCGTTCATGGAGATCCAGGACGAACTGCGCAGCCAGTATGCGGTGGCCTACAAGCCGGCGGATTTCGTCGCCGACGGGCGTTACCGCGCCATCGAAATCCGGGCCGACCGTCACAAAGCACTGAAGGTCCGCTCGCGCAAGGGGTACTACGCACCGCGGCAGTAATTTTGAGCGGCGGGCAGTAGCTAAGCTGTTTATTATTAATAATATGAATCGATCCGGCTGGGCTTTTTCCGCCCGCCGGATTTCCATTTCGGGTATAATCTGGTTAACGGGCCGCAATCGGCTGTACTCGCCAGTCGCAAAAGAACTATAGTTGGATTTTCACCGTTGACGAGACCCGCTTGGCCGGCTGAATCAATTCGCCGGGGTCTATCCTATTAGCCCTCGAGGATACAAAGGTAAAAACATGCGGGCTTTGATGATTTGTCCGGAATGGCCGGACACCTACTGGAGTTTTAAGCACGCGCTTCCATTTGAAGGCAAGCGGTCGGCTTATCCGCCACTCGGTCTGTTGACGGTGGCGTCGATGCTTCCTCCGACCTGGGAGAAGCGTCTGATCGACATGAATGTGAAGCCGCTGCGCGACCGCGACCTCAAATGGGCCGACGTGGTCATGATTGGCGCCATGCTGGTGCAGACCCAGGGAACGCTGGACATCCTGAAGCGCTGCCGCGAGATGGGCATCCGCACCGTCGTCGGTGGTCCGATTGCGGGCACCGTGCCCGCCGTGCGCGAATCCGCCGATCACGTGGTCATCGGCGAGGCGGAAGATGTGATGGAGTCGTTCTGCCGCGACCTGGAAGCAGGCAACGCCAAGCCCGAGTACCAAGGGGCCGAACTGCCGGAACTATCCAAGACTCCACTGCCCGACCTGAGCCTGATCAACCCGAAGCATTACAGCTCGATGGCAATTCAGTTCTCGCGCGGGTGTCCGTTCAACTGCGAGTTCTGCGACATCATCGAGATGTTCGGCCGCCGTCCGCGCACCAAGCCGATTCCCCAGGTGCTGGCCGAGTTGGACCAGTTGGTCGCCATGGGGTGGACCTCGTCGGTCTTTCTGGTGGACGACAACTTCATCGGCAACAAGAAGAACGTCAAACTGCTGCTGCCTGCGTTGGCGGAATGGAATGAGCAGCACAACAACAGGTTCTCGTTCTTCACCGAAGCGTCCGTAAACCTGGCCGACGACGAAGACCTCTTGCAGATGATGCAGCGCGCGGGATTTTTCCGCGTCTTCCTCGGCATCGAGACGCCGGAAGAAGAGAGCCTGAAGGCGGCGCAGAAGTTCCAGAATACCAAGCGCAGCCTGATGGATAGCGTCAAACGCTTGCAGCGCTACGGGCTGGAAGTCATGGCCGGTTTCATCGTCGGCTTCGACACCGATACCGAAGACGTGTTCGACAAACAGGTCGCCTTCATTCAGGAGAGCGCCATTCCATTGGCCATGGTGGGAATCCTGCAGGCGCTGCCTGGCACCCAGCTGTATCGCCGCCTGGTGAAGGAAGGGCGGTTGGTGGGCAACGGCGACGGCAACAACACCGACATCAACCTGAACTTCCTGCCTAAGATGGATCCGAAGTTGCTGGTCGAGGGATATCGCTCGATCCTGCAGCGCATCTACAGCGCCGAGGCATATTACGACCGCGTGCGCACGTTCCTGGCGCGTTACAACCCCGGGCGACGGATTCGGCCGCGCCAGTGGTCGGACTACTATGCGTTTTTCCTGTCGCTCTGGCACCAGGGGGTGCTGGGCGATTCACGCCGCGAATACTGGAAGTTCATCTTCGACGCGGCTACTCACTACCGCCACGCTTTCAGCACGGCCGTGACGCTGGCCATCATGGGTCATCACCTGCAGGTCATTACCCAGCGGGTGCTGGCGGCCGAGGTCTGCGCGGATCCGCTGGTGCCTTTGGCAGATTAGTTTTTTTGGGGAATTTAATCGGAAACGAAACGGGCGGCCAGATGGCCGCCCGTTTCAACCTTGGGAACGCAGAGGATTAGAGAGGCTGAACGTTCTCAGCCTGCCAGCCCTTCGGGCCGCGGGTGACGTTAAACTGCACTGCTTGGCCTTCCTGCAGGGTGCGGAATCCGTTGCTCTGGATAGCCGAAAAGTGCACGAAAACGTCTTCGCCGCTCTGGCGGGTGATGAACCCGAAACCCTTCGCGTCATTGAACCACTTAACAATTCCTTGTTCCATGATGTTGCTTTGTTCCTTGTTGCTTGAAGTATGCTGAAGAACCAAAGGGATGCCAGCGGGATACTCTACTGAGGGACCAGCAAGCACTACTTTGTCCAGCGCAATTCAATCATACACGGAAGCAATAGAAATAGCGAATCGGCCCTGGTCCCCTAAGCAAGGGAAGTCCCCGGACTCGGGAACCTGGCGGGCGGGTTTAGTCGAGGCAGGCGGTGGGCGGGTTGCTGCTCCGCACCTGCCGACGAACGCACCGAATCGACTTAAGATAGTTGCGCGGTACTTCTTCGGGTTTGCGGATTCACCGCTGCGCACAACGCCGCTGCGTTCGGCCCGGCGGAAGGAAAGAGAGACGGCATGAACGGCTACTTTGGCTATGGCCGGAGATCACGTTGCGAAGGCGCTGGCCGGCTTGCGTGGATCAGGCGCGCGGCTGCCGTGCTGCTGATCGCGGCCCTGGCGTCGCCCCAACTGCTGCTGGCCGCCACGGCCAATCCAGAGCTGCCGGACCCGGGCAGCGTGGCGGGCGTGACCAAGGAGCAGCAACGGCAGATCGGCTTGAAGGCCATGAACGAGGTCTACAAGCAGATGCCGGTGCTGCCGGATTCGAGCCCGGTCACGCAATACGTGAGAGATCTCGGGCGCAGGCTGGAGCGGGTCATTCCTTCGCAGTACGGCTGGCCCTACGAGTTCCACGTATTGCAGGAAAAGGACATCAACGCGTTCGCGCTGCCGGGCGGACCGATCTTCGTCAACCTAGGCACCATCTTCGCTGCCGGCAATGAAGCGGAACTGGCCGGCGTCATCGCCCACGAGATGGCGCACGTCTATATGCAGCACTCGATGAAGCAGCAGCGCAAGGCGGCGCTGCCCGCGCTGCTGGGCGGACTGGCGTCGGCCGCGGGCGGCATCATCGGCGGCCCGGTGGGGGCGCTCGGACAGATCGGAGCGCAGGTTGCCGCCGGTTCGATCATCATGAAGTACTCGCGGGTCGACGAAGCGCAGGCCGACTCCGTGGGCGCCATCATTATGTACAAGGCCGGCTACAATCCGCAGGCCATGGCCGACTTTTTCCAGAAGCTGGAGAAGCAGAGCGGCGGCGGCCCGCCCCAGATCCTGAGCGACCACCCGAATCCCGGCAACCGCTATGCGGCCATTACCAGGGAAACGCAGAACTGGCCGGTGCGGCAGTGGCAGGCCCACACGCAGCAGTTCCAGCGCGCACGCGCCGAGGCCAGCCGAATCAGGGCATACACGGCGCAGGAGATCCAGCAGCGCGCCAAGTCGGGCGGGGGCTGGAACAACCAGCGCCCGCAGGCGACGAGCGCCTCGGCCGATTCGCCGGCCGCTCGTGACGGCAGCCACGACAGCGACCGCGAGGCCAGGGGCAGCCGCAATGCCCCTTCGCCGATGGGCCCAGTGTCGCTCAGCGCGAGCGGCAACTTCCGTACGATGCGGGCGCAGGGCTACAGCCTGCAATATCCTGACAACTGGGAGCCCGTCAACAGCTCTCAGGCGGCGGTGACCATCGCTCCCGATGGTGGCATCTCGCAGAATGCCATTGCCTACGGCGTGATGTTGGACATCTTCTCGCCGTCGAATCCCAACGCCACCCTCAACCAGCAGACGCGGGAACTGATTCAGGCCATACGCGAGCAGAATGCGGACCTGCGCGCGGTCGGCAACCCGCAGCGCATCACCGTCAACGGTGTGCCGGGACAGTCCCTTGACCTGCTGGGCAGCTCTCCCATCGAGGGCAGCAATGGGCGTCCGCTGGCCGAGCGCGACTGGCTGGTGACCGTGCAGCGACCCGATGGTTCGCTGCTCTACCTGGTCTTCATCGCACCCGACCGCGACTTCTCGAAGCTGCGCCCGACGTTTGAAGCCATGCTGCGATCGCTACGCGTGCAGTAGCGCCGAACCGATCCCAACAAGAAAGCCCGCCATGACCCGGCGGGCTTTTCATTTGCTTCGATCTGCGGCTTACTGCCTGTTGGACGGCAGCGGATAGTAGCCATCGCGCGTGTAAATGCGCAACCGCGAACGATGCACGCGCACTTCGATCTTGCGGAAGGTGGAAGACACGGTCGCGCGCGTGCGATAGCCGATGGTGTACTGGTTGCGCGCCTGCTCGGTGATGCGCGAGTAAGCCTCTTCGAGAGTGCGCTGGCTGGACTCGGCAAAATACTGGCCGCCGGTCGCGGAAGCATACTTTGGAAGGATGTTGCCGTAGCCGGTGCCGGGAATGCGAATACGCTGCGCCGAGCCGTAGCCCGGGATGCCGCTTTCGACCGCCACTGCGTATACCGAGACCTGGCGGGTGAGCAAAACCTTCAGCACCTCGGCGTAGGAGTTGTTGCTACCCAGCTCGCGGCCGTCGCTGACCACAAACAGCACCTTGCGCGTGGGTGGAATGCCGCGTGCGCGGTTTTCCTGGTCGCGCCGGCCCAGTTCCTGCGTCGCCGCCAGAATGGCGTCATTGAGCACGAACGACTCGCGCGGGATGGTCGGCATGGTGGCGCTGGGCAGGGTGGGATCGATGCTGCGACCGTTCACCGTGGGTGTCGGATAGCCGGCCATCGAGCCGCCCACAACGGGCGGCCCCAGGCCGCTGCCGGTGCGGGTTTTGAGGGCGCGTATGGATTGCACCAGCTTGTCGGAACTTACGGTCGAGAAGTCCTGCACCTTGGAAACCGTGTTGCCGTAGGTGAACAGTGCGACTTCATCAAACTGGCTGAAAGCGCCGACCAGCGCGGAAAGCGTTTCCTTGATCTTGTTCCACTCGCTGGTAGGCAGGCCGGTGCTGAGCACCACGGCCACCGACAGCGGGAACGGGTCGCTGGTGAAGAACGAGATGTTCTGCTTCTCGCCATCTTCGTATACGGCGAAGTCGTTGCGCGTGAGTCCCTGCACAAGGTGGCCGAATTCGTCCTTGACGGTGACCGGCAGGGTTACGAAGCTGACTTCCTTGGTGAGGCTGAAGAGTTGCTCGCGCGGCCCTGCGGGCGCATCCGGCGGAGCCTGGCCCGGCGGAATGGGATTGACCTGCGGCTGCGGTGCGGCACTGGACGACGGCTCTGCTGGTCCCGAATTTGACGAAGGCGGCGCAGATGTCGAGCGAGCAGGCGCGCTGGGCTCCGCTGGAGCGGGCGAGCGCAGCACAGGAACGTTGTTTTGCGGACGAGGCGAGTCCGGCAACTCCTGAGCGTTAAGCGCCAGGGCGCCCAACAAGGTCAAGATTGCGAGTGCCGCCGCGAACCTACGGGATATGCATTTCATCGTTTCGTCCTGTCCGTTGCCGGAAAACCGCTGCGAGTTGCCGCCGATTTCAGCCCAGAGACTCTAACCCCGCCGCCGTGTTACTAATCTATAGTATTTGAGAGCCGGCGAATGGGTACAGTTCTGCCGGCCGTTCGACTGTGTTTCATTATGCAACTACGCTCGAAGCTGTGCGTTCTGCTTGCGTCCCTTCTGATCTGCATATTTGCGGCGGCGCCTGGCTGGGGCCAGAGCGACAGGGATGCCGGCCACGATAGCGAACGGGTTCCGGCCGGCGGAACGATCAGAGCCAACGTCAACGTCGTCAATCTTTACTTCAACGTCAAAGACAAGCATGGTGCATTGATCACCGGCCTTACGAAGGACGACTTCGAGGTCTTCGAGGACGGCAAGCCCGAGGCGATCCGCTACTTCAGCGCCGACACCCAGCAGCCGCTGACGCTCGGCATGATGATCGACGCCAGCGTGAGCCAGACCCGCATGCTGCCGATGGAGCAGCAGGTCGGCGGACAGTTTCTCAGGGAAGTGATGCGCCCCAAGGACGAGGCGTACGTCATCAGCTTTGACGTGAACGTCGATCTGCTGCAGGATTTCACCAGCTCGGTTCCCGACCTGCAGCGGGCGCTGAATCGCGCCAGGATTAACGGCGGCGGCGGCAGCCGGGGTATGCCGGGCATGGGCGGCGGTCCGTTTCCCAGCTCGGCTAATCCGCGCGGCACGCTGCTGTACGACGCCATCTGGCTCGGGGCCAAAGAGAAGATGGCGCAGGAGGTAGGCCGCAAGGCCATGATCATCCTGACCGACGGCGAGGACCAGGGCAGCCGCGAGACCATCAAGCAGGCGATCGAGGCGGCGCAAAAGGCCGACACCATCGTTTATGTGATCCTGATCGCCGACCGCGGCTTCTACTATCAGGCCGGCGCCAGGTACTCGGGCGATAGCGACATGAAGAAGATCGCCAACGAGACCGGCGGCCGCGTGATCGAAGTCGGCAACGACCAGAAGAAGCTGCAATCCGCGTTTTCGCAAATCTCCAATGAATTGCGCAGCCAGTACAGCATCGGCTACACGCCGAGCAACGCCAGGCTGGACGGCAGTTTCCGCAAGATCGAGATCAAGCCCAAAAACAAGGACCAGAAGATCCAGGCGCGCCTGGGCTACTACGCGGTGCGCTCGCCCCAGTCGGGTGACTGAAGCCCGCAACTGCGAACGGCAAACTAAAACGGGGCGCCCGAGGCGCCCCGTTTTTTCTGTCTGAAACCGACCGGAAAACTCGCCGCTACTTGTGCTCGAGTAACGGCGTGGGGCCGAATTCGCGCCGACCGCCGGCCGCCGTCGAACGTGCCCGCGCGGTAGGTTGCGGGGTATTCAGGTCATTGCCGTATTTCTCCAGCAGCACCGGCACGAGCGCACCCTCGGCTTCCTTCACAAACACCATGCGGCCTTCGTCGTTCAGGTCGATACGCACGAAGTCGCCCAGCTTCACCTGGGCGGTGGCGACCAGGTTCGCCAGCGGGAAGACGATGTTGCGTTCGATGGCGCGCTTCAGGTGACGTGCCCCGTACTTCGGGTCCGTGCCCTCCTGCAACAGGAACTGCTTGATCGGCGCCGTGCAGGAAAAAACGAACTGGTTGTTGCCCGTGGCCTGCAGGATGCGTTGCTGCACCATGCCGAGTTCGATCTCGAGTATCTGCTCGAGGTGCTCCGGACGCAGCGTCTTGAAGACGACCACCTTGTCGATGCGGTTCATGAACTCGGGCGAGAACTTGCGGCGCGCGGCTTCCTGGGCCGTGCGCGTGATCTTGTCGTCGAACTTCTGGTCGATCTGCTCAGGCTTGCGGGCAAATCCCATGCCGCCGTTCATCATGCCTTCCATCTCGCCGGCCCCGAGGTTGGAGGTCATCACGATGATGCAGCAGGACATGTCGACCCGGCGGTTGTCGCCCAGCGTCAGGGTCGCCTTGTCCAGTATGCCCAGCAGCAACTGCCAGAGCGCGTCCGACGCCTTTTCGATCTCGTCGAACAGCAGCAGCGAGACCTTCAGCTTTTCGGTGTGCCACTGGTTGAGCGCTTCCTGGGTCAGCAGCGGGTGCGTCTCGCGGTGCCCGAGGTATCCGGGCGGCGAGCCGATCAGCTTGGCGATTTCATGAGAGTGCTGGAACTCGGCACAGTCAATCTTGATCATCGCCCGCGGATCGCCGAACATGGCTTCGGCGCAGGCTTCCACTACGCGCGTCTTGCCCGAGCCGGTGGGGCCGAGAAACAGAAGGTTGCCTACCGGCCGGTTCGGCGGGTTGAGCCCCGCCAGAAACATCTGGTAGATCTCGGCCATCTTCTCGATGGCCTGGTCTTGACCGACGATGCGTCGCCGCAAGGCGGTATCAAATTCCTGCGCGTCGTTGCTGCGCCGCGATGGGTCAAGAGCGGTATTAAGACCGGTTTTCATTTTCGTATGAGCCCCGCATTTTCCTGCCGGGCCTGCTCCTCGCTTAGCTACTCACTTCTCAGATGGAGGCCCGCTTGACAGAGTTGCAAAAACCGGGACAATCACCGCCCGATCCAGTGGCTGGTCTTCCCGATTCGGGTGTTCTCGAGCCGGGCTTCCTGAAGCTCTCCATTGGATGCTTCGGGGTCGCGCAAAGCACCAGAATCCCGGTTGTTCCTGCCCTGCGGAAAATCAGATACAAGTCAGTCGGATATAGAGTCGGATATATAATGTGCCTACGCCTTCGGAGCGCCATTTACGTGGGGCTCTGCCCAGCGGCGGCGCGGGACACCGCAAGAGGAACTGCGTGCGTCGTGCCGGCAGTCGGTGCAGCCCGGTAAGGCGCAAGCCGCGGGTTGGCGGGCCAGCCCAATTTTTTTATCGGCTATTTTTGCTCGAATTGATAGTCGCGTGAGTCTGCACTAACGGAGTCAGTCATGCCCATCACCAAAACGGAAAAGATCTGGCGCAACGGGAAGTTTATCGCCTGGGACGAGGCGACGCTTCACGTCATGTCGCATGTTGTGCACTACGGCACCTCGGTTTTTGAAGGGGTGCGTTGTTACCAGCTCCCCCATGGGCCGGCCGTCTTCCGCGCCGTCGAGCACATGCAGCGGCTGCTGGACTCGGCCAAGATCTACCGCATGGACCTGCCTTACACGTGCGACGAACTGGTGCGCGGCATGCTGGACCTGGTAGCCGTCAACGGAGTCTCGCCCTGCTACATCCGGCCGATCGCACTGCGCGGCTACGGCGAAATGGGCGTCAACCCGTTCAAGAATCCGATCGATGTATATATCGCTAACTTCCCGTGGGGCAAGTACCTGGCGACCGGCGACGAGGGCATCGACGTCTGCGTGTCGTCGTGGACGCGCCTGGCGCCCAATACCATGCCCACCATGGCGAAGGCTGGCGCCAACTACATGAACTCGCAGCTGATCAAGATGGAGGCCGTCACCAACGGCTACGTCGAGGGCATTGCGCTCGACACCAACGGCTTCGTCTGCGAGGGCTCGGGCGAGAATATCTTCCTGGTCCGCAACGGCACCCTTTACACGCCGCCGCTGGGCAACTCCGTGCTGCCGGGCATCACGCGCGACTGCGTGATCCAACTGGCGAAGGATTTGAAGATCACGGTCGTCGAGCAGGTGATTCCGCGTGAAATGCTCTACATCGCCGACGAGGTCTTCTTCACCGGCACCGCTGCCGAGGTGACGCCGATCCGCTCGGTGGATCGCATCAAGGTGGGCGACGGAGAGGTGGGCCCGGTGGCGCGCGCGATCCACAAGGAGTTTTTCGGAATCCTCGAAGGCGCGATTCCGGATCGCTACCGGTGGCTCACACCGGTGCCGGCAGGCAAGGGGCAGCCGGCCGGAGCTTAACTTCCCGGCAGGCAAGCTGGTTGACGGCGCGGCTTCGGCTGCGCCGTTTTCTTGTGCCCGGAAGGTGCAGTCCTTTGGGTACCACGGCAACGGTGGCGAGCGGGCGGCGAACGTGCTAACTTCGACAGCACGCTGCCGGTCTGCGTCTATCTTCAGGTCAGACCATGCCGGTGCCGGATGAGTCACATGCACATCGATGATCTGCTACGTATCGCCGTAGAGCGGAAGGCCAGCGACCTACATCTGAAGGTCGGCACCTATCCCTGCCTGCGCATCGACGGCGAACTGGTACTGCTGACCGATCAGCCGCGCGTCTCGACCGAAGAGATGCTGAACATGGCCTTCAGCATGATGACCAACCGGCAGAAGCAGAAGCTGAAGGAGAGCGTCGAACTCGACCTTGCCTATGGCGTGCCCGGCCTCGGCCGCTTCCGCGTCAACGTCTTCCAGCAGCGCGGCAATGTCGGCATCGTGCTGCGGGTGATTCCCACGACGATCCGGCCGTTTGCCGAGCTCTTCCTGCCCAAGGTCATCGAGATGATTGCCGAAGAGCAGCGCGGCCTGGTGCTGGTGACGGGCATCACCGGTTCGGGCAAATCGACCACGCTGGCCTCCATCATCGACCACATCAACTCGCGCTGCTGCGAGCATATCGTCACCATCGAAGACCCCATCGAGTTCCTGCACCGAGACAAGCGGGCCGTGGTGAACCAGCGTGAGGTGGACGTGGACACTGCCTCGTTTGCCACTGCGCTGCGCGCCAGCCTGCGCCAGGACCCGGACGTCATCCTGGTGGGCGAAATGCGCGACCTGGAGACGATCTCCACCGCGCTGCATGCGGCCGAGACCGGCCACCTCGTTTTCTCCACGCTGCACACGCTCGATGCGGTCGAGACCATCAACCGCATCATCGCCGTCTTTCCTCCGGCCGAGCAGAACCAGATGCGTATGCAGCTGGCATCGACGCTGCGCGCCATCATCAGCCAGCGCCTGGTGCGCCGCGCCGATGTGCCGGGGCGCGTGCCTGCGGTCGAGATCATGATCAACACCCCTTACGTGCGCGAGTGCATTCTCGTTCCCGAGAACACGCGGATGGTGCGCGACGCCATCGCTGCCGGCACCTCGCAGTACGGCATGCAGACCTTCGACCAGTCCCTGTACGACCTCTTTCAGCGCGGCCTGATTTCCAGCGAAACGGCGCTGGAGGCGGCCAGCAAGCCCGACGAGATGCGCTTGCGCATGCAGGGCATCTCCTCCACGTTCGATGAGGCGCGCGAGCAGATGCAATCAGCCGGATTCAAGCAGGGATCGTAAGCGATGGCATTCAAGCGCCGCACAGAGCCTTATTCGGTGGTGGAGCTCTACGAGTACGCGGTGGGCGCGCTGGGCCGCCGCATGCGCACCGTGGCCGAGCTGAAGCGCCTGCTGCGCCAGCGCGTCGCCGCCACCGGCGAGAGCGGCGAGACCATGATCCAGGTGGTAATCGACAAGCTGAAAGAGCTGCGCTACCTGAACGACACCGAGTACGCGACTTATTACTCCACCCTGCGCCGCGAGAACGAGAAGTTCGGCCAACGCCGCGTGGTCAACGAGCTGAAGATGAAAGGCGTGCACGGAGACATCATTGAAAAGACCGTCGGCGAGACTTTTGCCGGGGTCGATGAAGAAACGCAGGCCCGCAAGTTCCTGGAGCGCAAGCGGCTGGCCAAGCCCACCGACCAGAAGCAGGTCGCGCGCATCTTTCGCACGCTGGCGCGCGCTGGATTCAGCACCCGCACCGTCCTGCGCATTCTGAAGCACTGGGAGGTGGACGGCGAGACCCTCACCGCGCTGGAAGGGGAAGGCGTGGAACGCGAAAAAGAAGAGAGCGAATAGAAAATGACACGCTGGAGCCAGGCCGAAGCCGTGGAGCATCTCTGCGCCGCCGATAAGAAGCTTGCCGCTTTGATCGAGCGCGCCGGTCCGCCGGCGCTTAAGTCGCGCGTGGAGCATTCGATCTTCTATTCGCTGCTGCGTTCGATCATCTATCAGCAGCTGGCGGGCGCGGCGGCGTCGTCAATTCTGGCGCGCGTGGATGCGCTCTTCCCGGACCGCAAGTACATTGAACCCGCCGACATTGTGGGGGCCAGCGACGAACGGCTGCGCTCGGCCGGACTCTCGCAGAACAAGATGCTGGCCTTGCGTGACCTTGCCGCCAAGACGCTCGACGGCACCGTGCCCACGCTCGCCGAGGCCCGCCGCCTGAGCGATGAAGAGTTGATCGAGCGCATCACCGTGGTGCGCGGCATCGGGCGGTGGACGGTGGAGATGCTGCTGATCTTCCGCCTCGGCCGCCCCGACGTGCTGCCGCTGGATGATTACGGCGTGCGCAAGGGCTTCATGCTGACCTTCAAGACCCGTGACATGCCCACGAAAGAGCAGATGCTGCGGCGGGGAAAGAAATGGCGGCCCTATTGCTCCCTCGCCAGCTGGTATCTCTGGCGCGCCCTGGAACTTCAGGCGCCGAAGCGATAGCGGCCGCTCAGGCCCACATCTGCCAAAGGCAGACAGATATGGGGCGCCGCCGCGGGTTGTGGCCTGCCGCTACTGCTTGCGGAGCGGCACCTCGAAGACCATCAGGCAATCGTCGTAAATCGGCGTCCACGTGCGACGAACCTTCTCGCCGCCATAGGTAATCGTGAACTCGACCGGCTTGAGCTCCTGCGGCAGGTTCAGGAAGCGCGCGCGCCCGTCGGCGTTCGTGCCGGCTTCGAGTTCCATGTGCCGCTGGCTCATGAAGCCGTACCGGATCGAAGTGCTGACCTTGGCGTCGTATACGCCCTTGCCTTTGCCGTCGGTAACGTGAAACTCAATCGAGCACTTGCCGCCCATGCCCGTGGAAATCTCGGTGACCCGGCTCTTCGGCGCTGCCGCGGGAGCTGGAGCGGTGGGCGCGGCGGGGGCGCTGGCAAGTGCCTCGGCAGGCCGGCTTGACGCCGGAGCTGGGGTGGCTCGCCCTGACGGTGCAGGCGCTGTGGGGCTGGGCGGCGCGGCCGGTGCACTCGTCACCGGGGCGGGAGCCGAAGCCGGAGCCGCCGGAGCCGATGACGCGGCTGGCGGTGCCGGCTTCTCCGGAGCGACGATAATCTCCCGGTTCTTGGCCGACGAAATATTCAGCGTGATGTCCATGTTCCCGTCGCAGTCCATGTTCGGACTCCACATCCGGTTCACGCGGGTCGAGCCGTAACGAATCGAGAACACGAATGCCCGCAGATGATCGGGGAGGCCCACAACGCGCGCGCGTCCCTCGGCATTCGTGTGGACTTCCAGCTCTTCCTTGCGCTGGCTCATCAAGCCGTGGCGGATGGTCGCCTCGACCTTGGCATCGTAGATCGGCTTGCCTTTGGCGTCGGTTACGCGAAAGTTGACCGAGCAGTCTCCCCCGGGACCGCTGATCTCCGGGACCGTAGCGCGGTTCTTCGCCGCTGGGGCTTGCGTTTGAGCCAAAGCTGCCAGGGGCAGCAAAATCATGAGGAGCAGGACGCGGACTGTATTCATGCCGCAAATTGTAGCCTCCCGCACCCCGGTTGCGCATCAAGTTTCAGGCCGGGGGGCCTCGGTCTGGGAGCAATCCGGGAAGGCGGGCACGGCGGTCCGCTTTGCTAGAATGAAGCTTAACTCTCGTCCTTTCAGGTGGCTTCCCATGCAATGGCTATCCGGTTCCGATGTGCGCAGGAAATTCCTGGACTATTTTGTCCAGCGCGGCCACCGCGAGGTTCACTCCGCTTCGCTCGTTCCTGCCAACGACCCTACGCTGCTGTTTACCAACGCAGGGATGAACCAGTTCAAGGACGTATTCCTCGGGCTGGAGCAGCGCGACTACAACCGCGCCGCCACTTCGCAGAAGTGCGTGCGCGCCGGCGGCAAGCACAACGACCTGGAAAACGTCGGCTTCACCAACCGCCACCATACGTTTTTCGAGATGCTGGGGAACTTCTCCTTCGGCGACTATTTCAAGCCCGACGCCATCGCCTTTGCCTGGGAGCTGATCACCTCGCCCGCCTGGTACGGCCTGCCCAAGGACAAGCTCTACGCCACCATCTTCAAGGGTGAAAACGGCGTGCCGCGCGACAGCGAAGCCTACGACCTGTGGCTGGCCCAGGGCGTGCCCCCGGAGCGCATCTACGCGTTCGGGTCGAAGGACAACTTCTGGCAGATGGGCGATACCGGCCCCTGTGGTCCGTGCAGCGAACTCCATATCGACATGGGTGTGGCGGCCTCGACGGAAGGCCACACCGATTGCGAGTTCGGCTGCGAGTGCGGCCGCTACGTCGAGATCTGGAACCTGGTCTTTATGCAGTTTGACCGCGACGCGGCGGGCACCTTGCATCCGCTGCCCAAGCCCTCGATCGACACCGGCATGGGACTGGAGCGCATCACGGCGGTGGTGCAGGGCGTGCTCTCCAATTATGAGACTGACCTGTTCGTGCCGTTGATTAAGCGGGCGGCGGAGCTGACCTGGGCTTCACTGAAGCAAGAGACCGAGAAAGAAGCGCGGACGAAATCCGCGGCCTCGCTGCGGGTGATCGCCGACCACGCGCGGGCTACGACTTTCCTCATCAGCGATGGCGTGATGCCGGCCAACGAAGGCCGCGGCTACGTGCTGCGCAAGATCATCCGGCGCGCCATCCGGCATGGAAGGCTGCTGGGGCAGACGAAGCCGTTTTTGTTCGAGATGGTCTATGCGGTGCGCGACCTGATGAAGGGGGCGTACCCGGAGCTGGTGGATTCCACCGAGCGGGTCGCCAAGCTGGTGCAAGGGGAAGAGTCTCGTTTTGCCCATACGCTGACCATTGGTCTGGGCCGGCTCGAAGACGACCTCGCGCCGCTGGTCGAAGCCAAGCTAGAAAACCCAGCCGCCAGCGCCATGTACTCGGGCGAAAAGGCGTTCAAGCTATACGACACCTTTGGGCTGCCGCTGGACTTCATCAGTGATGCCGCGCGCGACCAGGGCATCCAGTTCGATCAGGTCGGCTTCGACCGAGCCATGCACGAGCAGCGCTCGCGCGCCCAGGCCAGCTGGAAGGGCGGAGGCAAGGCTACGGCATCGCCCGCTTATCGCGATCTGCGCTCCACCGCGTTTGAAGGCTACCGCCAGACCGCCTCTAAGAACTGCGAGGTGCTGGCCATCATCGACACCAAGACCAGCCAGGGCGTGCCCGCGCTGGCGGCCGGCGAGGAAGGCGAGGTCGTGCTCGACCACACGCCGTTTTATGCCGAGTCGGGCGGACAGGTTGACGACGTGGGCTGGCTGCGGCAGGGCACGACGGTCGTCGCCGAAGTGAAGGGTTGTTACTCGCCCGTGCAGGGCGTGCGCGCGCACAAGGTTGTCGCCCGCCAGCCGCTGCGCGTGGGCGAAAAGATCGAGGCCGTGGTCGATACCGACACGCGCGAGCAGATCCAGCGCCATCACACCGGCACCCACCTGCTGCACGCCGCGCTGCGCCAGGTGCTGGGCACGCACGTCAAGCAGGCCGGATCGCTGGTCTCGCCCGGCCACCTGCGCTTCGACTTCTCGCATTTTGCGGGTGTTGAGGACGAGCAGTTGCAGGACGTCGAAGACCTGGCCAACCGCGAAGTGCTGCGGAATGCGCGGGTCGAGGTCATCGAAGACGTTCCGATCGACACCGCCGTCAATGAACTCGGGGCCATGGCGCTGTTCGGCGAAAAGTATGCCGACAAAGTGCGCGTGATCAAGATCGGCGACTTCTCGACCGAACTCTGCGGTGGCACCCACACAGGGGCTACGGGCGAGATCGGGCTGATCAAGATCCTGAAGGAAAGCTCGGTTTCGAGCGGCGTGCGCCGGCTCGAAGCCATCGCCGGGCTGGAGTCGCTGCGCCGCTTCCGGGCCGATCACGAACTCGAAGGCATAACACGCTCGCTGGTGCGCGTGGCCGAAGAAGACTCGCTGGCCGCCGCGCTCTCCCGCGAGATCGCCGGCCGCGACGACGAGATCAAGCGTCTGCAAAAAGAGCTGGACCAGATACGCATGAAGTCGGCGGCGGCCTCGGTGGCCTCGGCAGCCGAGCAGGTCCGGGAAGTGAAGGGCGTGAAGGTGATGGCGCAGCGGGCCGACGGGCTCGGGCGTCCGCAACTGCGCACGCTGGTCGATAACCTGCGCAACAAGCTCGGCTCGGGCGTGGTGGTGCTGGGCTCGGTGGATGA
>CAINCZ010000178.1 GCA_903847195.1 uncultured Acidobacteriota bacterium
AACTCTCGTTTGAAACCTGTCGCGCCTCCGACGGGTAGAAGGAGACGCTCGCCTCCCCTTGCTCGAAAGCAAGTGAGGCTCTTACCTTGTGAGAATGCTCGGACTCCAATGCTCCGCGCGTTCTCACGACTGGCACGTTCAACCTGTTGTCAAAGACCGAATCGCCCTCCGCCTAAGCGGCGCTTTTCAGTCGAACCCGAGCAGAGCGTTACGCCTGCCCGTGTCCTCGAAAACCTTTCAAATATACCGCGAATCATCGATGCCTGTCAACACAATTTTGCGTTGACTCACTTGATTCGCCTCGCCCCGGATCCAGCCATTCTTGGCGTCACATCCTCACGCAAGGCCGCGCGGTATAGCCTCTCTGCCGGCGTAAAACACACGCCAATGCCGAGAGCTTAAAAAATTGATAAAAGAACTTTTTGGAGGTTTGAAGCGATTTACGCTAAACCCTTCGAAGCATTTTCGCCCCGAATTTGACCCCGTGGCCGAGGCCGATATATTAGCGTCGCTCTTGTTCGCCGGCTCTCGCCACTACCCTGCCAGCGCAACGCCATCCATCCTTGCCTTAATCTTTATACACGCAGCCGCTGCGGAACGCAACCCGGATTTTCACATTGTTTACCGACCGTGAATCCGACTCCCCGCATGGCTTCTAAAAGATCATTCGGAGTCTTCAGACTCCGCGCACCCGTGGGCGCGAAGTTTTGATACTAAACACCGCATCGGCTTTCGGCAAGGGCAAAATGCGCGTTGCCGAATTTAGCTCTCCGGCTCTTTTCGCGGGCGGATCGCAACTGGTTAACCGGCAACTACTTAAGCTCGATTCCGACGTTGCGGAACATCTGCGGGCTGACGTTCTTCACCTGGTGAACGTGGCCCTTTTTGCCCGCGACCGTATCGCCGCCGCTGTACTGCACGCGCCGGGCCTCATGGCCTTCGGCCGTATCTTCGATATCGGCATCACCCACGATCACCACGTAATAATCGGTGTCGTGCCGATGCATCTGCGTGGCTTCGCCCGGCGGCAGCTCGACGAAGAAGAATCGCGCGAACTCGTTTTCAAAGACGACTTTGTGGAATCGGTCATGGCAGGCGGACACAGGCTCGTTCTTCATAGCGGCAGTGTATGCCGGATGCGCCGCCGGGTTCCACCGCGATCCGTGCCGCCCCGGTGCGCCGGGCACTTTCGGAATCCAGAGCAGCACCCCGGATTTGCTGCGGCCCGGCCTCGGCCTCGGCTACAATCGTCGGCACATATGGCAGAGAACCAGCTCTATTACGGCGACAACCTCGACGTGCTCCGCCGCTACGTGAAGGATGAGACGGTTGACCTGATCTATCTCGACCCGCCCTTCAACAGCCGCCAGGATTACAACGTCCTGTTCAAGGAAAAGGACGGCACCAAGGCCGCCTCGCAGATCACCGCCTTTGAGGACACCTGGGAGTGGAACGAGGAATCGCGGCGGGCGTACGACGAACTGGTTGAACGCGGCGACCGCGTCTCGGAGGTGATGCGGGCGTTCCACACCTTTCTGCTGAACAGCGACATGATGGCCTATCTCGCAATGATGGCCCCGCGTCTGATCGAGTTGAAGCGCGCGCTGAAGCCGACCGGCTCCATTTACCTGCACTGCGACCCGACAGCTAGCCATTATTTGAAGATGCTGATGGACGCGGTGTTCGGGGCGACGAATTATCTCAGCGAAGTTATCTGGAAACGCACGGGAACACATTCCTCGGCGAATCGCTGGGGTCCGGTCCACGATGTGATCCTCTGCTTTGCCAAAGAGCGGGGCTGTCAAACCTGGAACCGGCCGTTCGCCCCGCACGACGAGCAGCACCTGCGTCAACACTATCGTCACAAGGATCAGCATGGGCGGGAGTATGAGCACGGAGAGCTGACCGGACCCGGAACCCGAAATGGAAGAAGCGGCCTTCCATGGCGCGGCTATGATGTGACTTCAATTGGACGCCACTGGACTACAACTGTCGACGGCCTTGAGAAACTTGCTGCGGAGGGTCGGATATATCTTCCAAGTGATGGTAGTTGGCCGCGACTCATTCGATACAAAGATGAGAGCAAAGGCCGTGCAGTCGGAGATGTATGGAGCGACATTCCCCCGATCAACATGCAGGCTAAGGAGCGTCTCGGCTATCCCACCCAAAAACCCGAAGACCTGCTGGAACGTATCATTAACGCCAGTTCCAATGAAGGCGACGTCGTTCTCGACCCCTTCTGCGGCTGCGGCACCGCCGTCGCCGCTGCCCAGAAGCTCAACCGCCGTTGGATCGGCATCGATGTGACCCACCTCGCCATCGGCCTCATCAAGACGCGCTTGCAGGATGCGTTTGGCCCTGAGGTCCGCCAGACCTACGACGTGATCGGCGAACCCACCGATCTGGCTTCCGCCCGGGTATTGGCCGAAGAAAATCGCTTTCAGTTTCAGGCATGGGCGCTTGGACTGGTCGGCGCACGCACGGCCCATTCGTCGAAAAAAGGCTCCGACCGCGGCATCGACGGCAAGCTGTTCTTCCGCGACGACCGCGACGGCGACCTCAAGCAGATCATTCTGTCGGTGAAGTCCGGCGGCGTGCAGGTGCGCGATGTGCGCGACCTCGTGGGCACCATCGATCGGGAAAAGGCCGAAATCGGCGTGCTCATTACGCTGGAGGAGCCGAGCAAGCCGATGGTCAAAGAGGCGGTCGAGGCGGGCTTTTACAAGTCGCCGAACTTCGACAAGCCAGTGCCCCGCATCCAGATTCGCACCATCGAGGAACTGCTGGCCGGGCGCGGCATCGATTATCACCGGATGGCTGAGGCGACGTTAAAGGCCGCGCCCAAGGCAAAAGCGGCCAAGGCCGAAAACCTCTCGCTGGCACTCGAGTAACGGAGAAACCAGTCCGCGGGTGCCCCATCCTAAGCGCTGCCGTTGCGCTTAGGGTGGGGTCTTTGACTTTCACGTTGCCTACCCGTTCGCCACGGTCGCAACCGCAACTGGTGGAGGGGAAATCAAAAGCCCCATCCTAGCCAAAATCGGGCTAGGATGGGGCACCCGGCAGATTTGGGCCTTAAACGCACGCGTGCATCCCTACCGGAACAGATGCGGCACGAACCGGCTCGTGTTCGTCGTCACCGGCGTATCCGACTCTCTGATCCCCATGCCCGCCGCGCCCTGGTCGGCGATGATCCACGAACCCAGCACCGGGTAGTTGCCGTCCAGGCACGGAATCGGCGCCGCCGCCTGATAGACAAATCCTTCGGCCCCGTACTGCCCGTAGGTCTGCTGCTTCTCGCCATCCTTGACCAGCTTGATGTTGGCGCCCTCGCGCCCCAGCAGCGGCTTGCGCACGAAATCCTTCAGCTCGCGCGGCCCATCGAGATACGCCGGCAGCAGCAGCGGATCGTTCGGATACATCTCCCACAGCACGGCCAGCAACCCCTTGTTCGAGAACATCATCTTCCAGATCGGCTCGATCCACTGCACCTTGTGCATGAAATCCAGCGCATACTGGCTGAACTCCTCGGCCAGCATCATCTCCCACGGATACAACTTGAAGATGGTTTCCATGGAATTGCCGTCCGCGTCCAGAAAGCGCCACTTCTCTTCATCCCAGCCGATGTCCGGCATCAGGATCGGCGCCGTCTTCAGGCCCGCCTGCTCGGCCGTGTCGCGCAGATACGTAACCGTCATCGCATCTTCGTCGTTGTCGAGATGCGCGAAATAGACCGTCTCGGCCGTGTAATCCTTGAGATCCTTCCATTTGGCGATCAGCTTTTCGTGGATCGAGTTGAACTGGTCGGCCTTGGGGAACAAATCCTGCAGCCAGAACCACTGCGCCACCGCCGCTTCCACCAGTGCCGTCGGCGTGTCGGCGTTGTACTCTAGCAGCTTGATCGCCTTACCGTCGAACGCCAGATCGAAGCGCCCATAGAGCGCCGGCGGCTCATCGTTCCACGCAGTCTTGATCGCGCTGACGGCCTGCGGCGGAATCTTCAGGTCGGCAAAGCGGTTGTTGTCGATAATGTACTGGCCGGCGGCGAGACACATCTCCTGCAACCGTTCGGTTGCCGCCTCCAGCGCGTCCACCTCGGCCGAAGTGAATTCGTAATAGGCCGATTCGTTCCAGTAAGGCTCTCCGCCGGAGAGCGTGTGATAGGTCAGGCCTACCGATTCGACCTTCTGCTGCCAGTCTTCTCGCGGTGCAATCTTGTGTCGCTTCATGATCCCGCGCTCCCTGTGCTCGAGGCGTGTGGCGTCGCACCCATCGAAGTACCGAACCCGCCGCGCGTCACCGTCGATACTCCGGGCGTCGGCGTCGGGTTGCCGCCCACCACCATGTCGCCCAGCCGTCCGCCGGAACTGCCGCCGAAATGCCAGATGTAGGGGTAGTAGCCGCCTACGTAGCCCGGCCGGCGGCGCATTTCCTCCTGCTGCTCGCACAGCGCAGGCTCCACGAGTCGCCGGTCTTTGTCGATGCAGTCGCGGACTTCGGTGCGCCGGCTGCAGCCCGTGGTAACCATCATGGCGGCCGCCGCCAATAACCCAAGCGTGATGCTGGAAGATTTTTTCATACTGTAACCCTGTAATGCTGGTTAGCGAAAAAGCCGCAGCAGGCAAGATAACATTGCGGACGGCGGAAAGTAAGACACTCCGGCGCAGAGATTCCGTCGATGGAAACCGTTATGAACTGCAGCAGGAACTTGGCGGACATAAACCGCTAGCTGACGATCTCGCGCCCGCGGGCAGCGACCAGCAGTTTCTCGACTTCGGCCGCGCTCAGCGGTTGCTGTTTGCCCAGCACATGGGTGACCAGGGCGATCTTGGCGAAGTGTTCGACCGTCTCCATCTTCATGTAGGCACGCAGCAGAGAATCGCCGAAAGTCACAACCCCGTGGTTGGCCATCAGGATGGCATCATGATGAGGAATCAGCGGCTCCAGAGCGCAGGCTAATTCCGAGGTGCCCGGCGTAGCGTAGCGCGCCAGCGGCACCGACCCGACCGAGAGCACCACTTCGGAAATCAGCGCCTGGTTCAGTTCAATACCCGCCGCCGCGTAGCCGGTCGCCGTCGTGGGATGCGCGTGCACGATGCCGCGCACGTCTTGCCGGAGCCGGTAGATCAGCATGTGCATGCCGATCTCGGTCGAGGCCGGTCGCCGCCCCGAAATCCGGTTGCCTTCCATGTCGACGATCACCAGATCGTCGACCGTCATCATCCCCTTGCTGACGCCGGTCGGCGTAGCCAGCACTCGCTCCGCGTCCAGTCGCACCGAGAGGTTCCCGTCGGTCGCGGCGATATACCCGCGCTGATGGAGCATGCGGCCAAATTGCACCATTTCGTCGCGAAGATGCTGTTCCAGAACCATGGGGATAGTGAACCCACCTGCAAAAAAGACGATACCTGCTTAGCAGCGTATCGTAACCTATGGAATCCAGCAGTGGCAATCGTCTCGTTGCACATTGAGCCATCGATTTTTGCGGTGCGTTCCATTCTTGTGGTTGCCGCCCTTGGCTTCCCGGGCGAATACCCGTCTTGGGCCATTCCGGCCGCCACCTCTTTATAATCGCCCTGTGCTGGTTTCTGATTTCGACTTCCTTCTGCCCGACGAACTGATCGCCCGCGAGCCACTGGCCGACCGCGCGGCCTCGCGCATGCTCCACCTCGACCGCGCCTCCTTCCAGTTCGCCGATCGCTCCTTCCGTGACTTCCCCGGATTCCTGCGCCCCGGCGACCTGCTGGTCCTCAATGACACCCGGGTCTTTCCGGCCCGCCTCTTTGGACTCCGCTCCGGACTCCATGCCCAATCGATCAGCCGCCACAACCCGGCCGCCCGCGAATTCCTGCAGGGAAAAGTGGAGGTCCTGCTGACCCGGCCCGTAACGGATGCAGCCGCCGGCAGTTCCGCATCGGGCTCACTCGAATGGGAAGCCCTGGTCCGTCCAGGCCGCAAGATTGACCTCGGTGAGCGCATCAGCTTCGGCCCCGAAGGCGAACTACAGGCCGAAGTGGTTGGCCGCGGCGACTTTGGCCTGCGCCGCCTGCGCTTTGCGCCCGTGCCGGACTTCTTTGCCTGCCTGGAGCGGCTCGGCCACGTCCCCCTGCCGCCCTACATGGATCGTGCGGACCGTCCCGAAGACCGCACCCGTTACCAGACCGTGTATGCCCGAGAACGCGGCTCGGTAGCGGCTCCCACCGCCGGCCTGCACTTCACCCCTGAGATTCTGGCCGCCATCGCCGCGCGCGGAGTCGAGATCGCCCGCATCACGCTGCACGTCGGCCTCGGCACCTTCCAGCCGGTGCACGCCGAAGTGGTCGAGGAGCACCAGATGCACGGCGAGCGGTATGCCATCAGCGCCGAGACCGCCGCGCAGCTCAACTCGGCCCGCGCCGCCGGACGCCGCATTGTCGCCGTCGGCACCACCAGCGTCCGCACCCTGGAGTTCGCCGCGCGCCAGGCGCAGGACGGGACCATTGCCGCCGGCAGCGGCGAAGCCAATCTGTTCATCTACCCCGGCTTCCAGTTCCGCGTCGTCGGCGCTATGCTCACCAACTTCCACCTGCCCAAGTCCACGCTGCTGATGCTGGTCAGCGCCCTTGCGGGACGCGAGTTCGCACTGCGTTCCTACGCCCACGCGGTCGCCGAGCGCTATCGTTTTTACTCCTACGGCGATTGCATGTTGATCGAATAAGCGGCCGCTCGCTGGCGCGCCTCCCTGCCTGCTCCTGATACACTTCTGCCGTTGGCTACCAAAAAGAAATCGCGTTCCGCCGCACCCGAAACGCCCGAGCAGCCTTCGACAGGCAGCGCGCCGGCAACCACCATTCGCGCCTTGCCCGCCGGGGACAAGCCCGCGGTGTTCCTGCTGGACACCATGTCCTTCATCTTCCGCGCCTACCACGCCATGGCGCGGCAGAAGGGAATGTCCACGCGCACCGGCGTTCCCACCAGCGCCACTTTCGTATTCCTCAATATGGTGCGCAAGCTGAGCGCCGATTTCGCGCCGCAGTATCTGGCCGCGGTATTCGATGTCGCCGCGCCCACCTTCCGCGACGAGCAGGCCAGCCAGCTCGCCTCCGTCCGCAAGTGGGACGCCGCCAGCCAGAGCTTTCTTGAAGTCGCCTACGGCGGCTACAAGGCCAATCGCGCCGAGATGCCGGCCGAACTCGTGCAGCAGCTGCCCTATATCCGCCGCGTGCTTGCCGCCTTCCGCATTCCCGTGCTTGAGCTGCCGGGCTTTGAAGCCGACGATCTGATCGGCGCCCTGGCCCGCCAGGCTGCCGAAGCCGGTCACCCTGTCATGGTGGTCTCCAGTGACAAGGACATGCTGCAACTGGTCGAGCCGCGCGTCTTTGTGTTGAATCCGCCCAAGGACAACCTGATCGCCGATCCCGCCATGGTCGAACAGATTCTGGGCGTACCGCCCGAGCGCGTGGTCGACGTGATGGCCCTGCGCGGCGACGCCGTTGACAACATTCCCGGCGCCCCCGGCGTAGGCGAGAAGGGATCGGTCGAGCTGATCCGGCAGTTCGGCAGCGTCGAAGCCGCGCTCGACCAGGCCGCCACGATTTCGAAAAAAACTTACCGCGAATCACTGCTCGCAAATCGCGACGTCGTGCTGTTCAGCAAGCGGATGGCGACCATTGACTGCCACGCACCGGTCACGCTCGACCTTGACGCCATGCGTCTGCAGAAGCCCGACGCCGATGCCGCCCGTGAGCTCTTTACCGAGCTGGAGTTCACCTCGCTGGTCAAAGAGTTCCTGCCGGCGATGGAAGTCGGCACCACCGATTACCGCCAGGCTGCTTCGGCCGCCGAAGTTGAAGCCCTGTTGGCTCATTTGGCCGCCCCGCTCGCGATAGCCCTGCCTCTGCCAGACAAGGCCGCCACCGAGCAGGAAGACGAGACGGCTGATGTCGAGCCGCAGCCCGAGCCCAGCGCGCAAATGCTGCTCACGGCCAGCGTTCCGGACCCGCCTCCAACCCCGCGGCTCGGAGCAGTCGCCCTTTCCGCAGCCCCCGGCTCCGCGCTCACGGTCCCGATGGACAGCCCCGCTGCCGACCTGCTGCGTGCAGCGCTGGCCGATGCACGAATCCCAAAAGCTCTGCACGATTACAAGTCGGCGCTCAATCTTTTCGCCCGCACCGTGCCACCCATCGCGCTGGCGGGAGTGCAGGATGATCCTGCGCTGTTCTCGTACCTGCTCGATCCTACCTACTCGTCGCACACGTTGCCCGAGATCGCCCTGCGCCGTTTCAAGCTACGGCTGACGGGCGAGTTGGCCGAGGCTGCCGACATTACCGGCCGCATTTCGCAGGCACTTCGGGAAGAACTGAAAGAACGCCAACTGCTGCGCCTTTATGAAGAGATCGATCTGCCGCTGGTGCCCGTCCTGGCTCGCATGGAGGCCGCCGGAGTCAAGCTCGACTGTGCGGTGCTGGGCGAAATGTCGCACCGCCTGGAGAGCGAGTGCAGGGAGAAGGCCGCCGAGATCTGGAGCGAATCCGGCGAGCAGTTCAATATCAACTCGCCCAAGCAGCTTGGCCGCATTCTCTTCGAGAAGCTCGCGCTTCCCCGTCCGTTCAAGTACGGCAAGGGCAAGACGGTTTCAACGGCGGTCGATGTGCTCGAAGGTCTTGCTGGCCATCACGCCGTGCCTCGACTGGTGCTGGAATACCGCCAGCTCGCCAAACTCAAATCCACCTACGTGGACGCGCTGCCCGCGCTGTTGAATCCCGCCACCGGCCGCCTGCACACCACTTTCGACCAGACCAATACGGCCACCGGCCGCCTGTCTTCCCGCAACCCGAACCTGCAGAACATCCCGATTCGCACCGAACTCGGCCGCGAGATTCGCGCCGCCTTCATCGCCGAACCCGGACACTTGCTGCTCTCGGCCGATTACTCGCAGATCGAACTGCGCCTGCTCGCCCACTATTCTGAGGACCCGCTGCTGATCGAGGCATTCCAGCGCGGTGACGACATTCATACGCTCACCGCCGCCGAGGTCTTCGAGGTAGCTCCGCTGGAAGTCACTCCCGAACTGCGCCGCCGGGCCAAGGCCATCAACTTCGGCATTCCTTACGGCCTGTCGGCCTTCGGCCTTTCCCAGCAGCTCGGCATCGAACCCGGTGAGGCAAAGCGCTACATCGACGCTTATTTCGCGCGCTATCAGGGCGTGAGTGCTTGGCTGGAGAAAACCCGCCAGGGCGCCCGCGACCAGCAGCAGGTTGAGAACCTCTTCGGCCGCGTGCGTCCCATTCCCGACATCAACTCCAGCAACGCAAACCTGCGCGGCTTTGCCGAGCGCACCGCCGTCAACACGCCGTTGCAGGGCACGGCGGCCGACCTGATCAAGATTGCGATGATACGGCTGGATGCCCAACTGGCTGCGCTTGGACTAGCTTCGCGCGTGATCCTGCAGGTGCATGACGAATTGTTGCTGGAAGTGCTGGAATCTGAACTGGACGCGGTTCAGCCGCTGGTCCGGCAGGCGATGGAGAACGCGCATCCTCTGCGCGTTCCGGTCCTCGTTGAAATCCTTACAGGCCGCAACTGGCGAGACCTGGAGTAGTTAGACGCCCAGGTTTCGCTGCACCGCCGACGCGATCTCATCGGCGATGCGCCTCATCTTGTCTTCCGACTCGGCTTCGACCATCACCCGCACCAGCGCTTCGGTGCCCGAGTAGCGCACCACCACGCGCCCGTCGCCGTCGAGGTCCTGCTCCGCGACTCTGATCGCCTCCACTACCTCGGGCACCTGGTCGAGCGGTTTACGCTCGCGCACGCGCACGTTCTTGATGATCTGCGGAAACACCACCATGTCGGCAGTCAGCTCGCGCAGCGATTGCCCTGAGTTCGCGACCTTGGCAATCACGCGCAAAGCCGTCAACAGGCCGTCGCCGGTCGTCGCATCACCATCGCGGAAGATAATGTGGCCCGACTGTTCGCCGCCCAGCGCCGCACCCGAGCGACGCATCTCTTCCAGTACGTACTTGTCCCCCACGGCCGCGCGTAACACCTTGATGCCGCTGTCGCGTAACGCCGTTTCCAGGCCCATATTGGACATCGTGGTGGCCACGATCGTGTCATTGGGCAGCGCGCCCCGCTGCTGCATGGAGCGGGCCGCTACCAGCAGCACCGCGTCGCCGTTGAGTACGTTGCCCTCTTCGTCGGAAAAAAGCGCCCGGTCGGCGTCGCCGTCGAAGCTCACGCCCAGCGAATACTTCGGCTTGCGGCTCTCGGCGTTGGCACGTCGCACCGCTTCGGCCACCCGCTCCGGATAAAGCGCGCCGCAATGGTCGTTGATGTTGCGCCCATTGGGTTCGTGGTTGATGAATTTGGCATCCACTCCGCAGCGCCGGAAGACCTCGTGCGCGATCGGTGCCGCGGCGCCGTTGGCGCAGTCCACAACCACTTTCAGATTTCCCAGCGTCGAGCCGCTCACGCTGTCCACCAGCCACTGAATGTACGGGGCGGCCAGGCTACCCTGCGCCGGCAGCGGCCCCGGTTTGGCGCCGGCACCCTTGGTCGCCGTCGCCGCCAACTCTTCCATGTGCTCGAAGATGTCCCGCTCGATCTCCAGTTCCACTTCGTCCGGCAACTTGTAGCCGTTCGAACCGAACACCTTGATGCCGTTGTCGCGCCACGGATTATGCGAAGCGGAAATCACCACGCCCGCGGCGAAGTTCTGCGTGCGCGCCAGAAAGGCAATTCCCGGCGTCGTCAACACACCCGCGTTGACCGCGCCCACGTCGTGCGAGCGCAGCCCGCATCCCAACGCCGCCGAAATCGCGTCGCTCGATTCGCGTGTGTCCTGTCCGATCACCACGCGCGGCGCCGCAAACGTTCGTTGCAGATAATGGCCAAGCGCACGGCCGATTACATATACGGTCTTTTCGTCGAGCGGATACTCGCCCGCTACTCCACGAATTCCATCCGTGCCAAACAGCTTCCTCATATTCTTCCTCTGCTAGCGGGCCGGACTTGCTCCGGCGCGTTCCGTTTGAACCCTCACCTCCGCCGTCGCGGGACTGGCCACACGTACCAGCGGATCGGTCACAAACAGGTGCACCCCCGTAAAGCTTGCCTTACCCACCAGGCCCGCGGCATCGACCGCGTCCGTCAGCACATCGCGAATCAACTGCGTCCGCCGTTCCGGCCCCACGATCCAGGCCGTCGACGGCTCTACGGATACCTGCGTTCGAATCCCCGGCCCGTACACCCCGATGACCCTGGCTCGAATTGGAACTTCCTTGCGCACCCGCCGGTCGAACGTCAGGTGAAGTTGCGCCGGCACTATCTGCATGACCTCGACGCCGCGCGGCACTCGCACCTGCGATCCCTTCAGTTCGTAGGTGCGCTCCCCCGGACGGGCATCGCCCAAATCAAGCGTCGCCTGCACCTGCGCGGGCGACAAACTGCGCACCACTCCGCCCGGCCCGCGCACCCGTATCTGCGCCTGCGGGATCGCCTCGGAACTGATTTCCATGTTCTCGGGAATGTGCTGGAACTCGATCGCCACCGTCAGCGCCACTTCAGCTACCGGATCGCGCGCTACCGTTGCCCACATCGCCGTGGCAGCCAAAAGCGCGATCACCTTCAGCAGAAAGTTGTGGAACACATATTTGCGCAGGAACTGGATCATGGATGCCGCCCCAGTTCGGAATCTGCCTCGGCGCCATTCTCGTTCCCGCCAATCGGCGTCGGCAGCGCTACCGGGGGAACATAACGGCGCAGCAACTCGCTCATGCGCTCACGCAACCGCTCCGCCGGAATGTCCCGCTCAATGTTGCCGTTGACCGCGATGCTGATCGCTGAGGTCTCCTCCGAAACGATGACCGCTATGGCGTCGGTCTCTTCCGTGATCCCGATGCCGGCCCGGTGCCGCGTGCCCAACTGCATGGAGATCTTCGGATCCATCGAAAGCGGCAGGAAGCAAGCCGCGGCGGCGATGCGGTCCCTTTGAATAATGACCGCGCCGTCATGCAGCGGCGCGCTCGGACGGAAGATCGTGGCCAGCAGGTCGTAGGATATCCGTGCATCCAGCGGGACGCCGCTCTCCACATAGGTCCGCAATCCGATTTCGCGCTCGATGACGATCAGCGCTCCCGTCCCGCTCTGCGAAAACATGTTCGCCGCCAGCACAATATCTTCATAGGCTTCGGCATCGGCCGCGGCACTGCGCGAAAAGGTGAGTTGCCGCCCCAGCCTCGCCAGCGCCTGCCGGATTTCAAAGGCAAAGACGACGATCAGCGCAAAGATCGCGTAGGGCAGCACCGTCCCCACCAGCCAGTTGACGGTGCGTAGTTCCAGCAGCCTTGCTCCCCAGACCGCCAGCCCGAGAATCGCCACTCCGGCCAGCATCGGCGCGGCCCGCGTGCCCTTGATCAGCACCAGGAACTCGTAAATCAGGCAAGCGACGATCAGGATGTCGATGGTCGCAACCAGCGACAACTCCGGCCAGCGCCCCAGTATTAGATAGGCGGCAAACATAGCAAGCGAGTGCTCAGCGCATCTCCTCTGCTAACATTTTAATCCATGCGGCTCCGGGAACCTCTGCGTTTCGCACCTCTGTCCGGCGACCTCCGACTGCATCGGGAAGAGTGCCTCCCCGATTCTGGATTCGTAGCCGCTGGACGGCGCCCTGCGAGCAGTTCTTTCTGCCCGCTATTGTGACCACTTATGCTGACTGATTACGGTCAACCCGATCTGCCCGGCTGGCTGCGCGAACTATACCCTTTCCGCACGCGCACCCTGCTGCTGGATGGCGTACGTCTGAGCTTTGTCGACGAGGGTCCGGCCGACGCTCCTCCGTTGTTGCTGCTGCACGGCAATCCGACCTGGTCTCTTCTTTATCGCCAGCTGATTACTCGCGCCGGCAAACGCTTTCGCGTGATCGCGCCGGACCACGTCGGCTTCGGGCTCTCCGACAAGCCGGCCGATCCCGCCTATCACACCCTTGCCCAGCACATCGCCAATCTCACTCGTTTGGTGGAAGCGCTGGACCTCAAGCACATCAGCCTGGTTATGAACGGATGGGGAGGGCCCATCGGCCTTGGCTATGCGGTCACCCAGCCGCGCAACCTGAAGCGCCTGGTCTGCGCTAATTGCTGGCCCGGAACAGTGCCTCCCATTCATGCGCCCCGTGTTCCGCTCGGCATGCGACTGGCCGGCAGCGCTTTCGGCCCATGGCTCGATGCCCGCTTGAACCTTCTGCCCGGCTCCATGCTCAGCGCCTGCAGTCATCGCCCGCTGTCCGATCTGGCGACAAGAGCCTATGCCTTCCCTTTTCCGTCCGCACCTGCTCGCACTGCGATCCATGCCTTCCTGCGATGGTCCATGCGGCCCGATGCCGAAACCGCCCGCCTACTGAACGACATTTACGCCCGGCTGCGCACCATCCAGGCGCCGGCGGCCATACTGTGGGGCTTGCACGATCCTTTCCTCACAAAGCTGCCCGCCTACCTGCTGCGTGATCGGTTGCCCCTCGCCTCAGAACCTAAACTCTTGGCCGAAGCCGGCCACTACCTCCCGGAAGAAGACCCCGAAGCGCTGGCCGCCGCTGCTCTCGGCCCGCTCGAAGCGCGCACGGGCCGCCGTGCTGAGCCGACCTTCAAGATCCTGCTGTAGGACAGCGCATGGCCGCGCGGACGGGTGGGAAGGTTATTGCCACACCGCGGGTATGCCCGGCTGAGCCCTGCCCGCAGAGAGCGACCATCGCGAGACCTCACGGTGCCTTTGGGTTTAAAAGCGGAAAATATTCTTTTTTTGTTGAGTTGCCGCGTGCGGCTGAGATGAGTGCAGAGTAAAATGCGGGCGGTCCATCGTGGGCAATCGGAACCTCATCAGCGCAGTCCATGATGTACACCGTGGGATTGCCAGTCATCAGTCTCGCTGGGCAGATGGAGACACCTGATGCACGAAGATAAGCAACCTCCAGCCGGCGCCGAGAACGGATCTGCGGCTCATTTTGGCAGTGAATATGCGCAGTGGAAGACGTGGGACTCAGCGACCTTCGGATCGCTGACTCAGTCGGAAGAAGCCAGCATATCTGCCGAAATAAAGAAGTCGCAGGCGGTACTGCCACCACAAAGCCGCGTCCTGGAGATCGGGTTTGGAAACGGAGCCTTCCTTGCGTATGGGAATAAGCGGCAATGGGAGGTGCACGGAACAGAAATCAACCCGGAACTGGTTCGGCGGGCACAAGAAAGCGGTTTCCGGGCGGTTGAAACAGGCGACCTGCAGGCGTTTTCTGATAAGTACTTTGATCTCGTTGTCGCCTTTGATGTCTTAGAGCACATCCCCCGGGAGAAGTTGGCGTCTTTCCTGACCGAGATCAAGCGGGTAATGAAAGATGGTGCAGTGTTTATCGCCCGCTTTCCCAATGGGGATTCTCCCATCGGTATGCCGTATCAGCATGGCGACCCCACGCACATGACCACCATCGGGAGCTCGCAGGCCCGGTTCTTTGCCAACATGCTTGGGGTTGAACTCCTGTATATCGGGGGAGCGGCCCAACCGCTACTTGGCGGTCACCTCGGCCGTGTCCATGGTGTAATTACTTTCCCCATCCGGTTTGCAGTCAACTGGGCCATCAACCTCATTTTCTATCCGCGCCGCAGTATCGCGTTTTGCTCGCCCAATCTCGTCCTGATCTTCCGCACGGCCCAGCCTGCGCGATGAGCCACGGCAACTGGCCGGCGCACAGTTGGCGACTCCCCAACTCCGAATGACACGCTTTAGTACCGAACGCGGCTCCACCCTTTCGCCTGCTCTTGGCGAAGGGTGGCATTCAGTAAATTCCCCGGGAAACTAACGACTCAGAAAAGAAATGGTCGG
>CAINCZ010000179.1 GCA_903847195.1 uncultured Acidobacteriota bacterium
AGCCGAGGTGCAAGGCGGTTCCCGGAGGGACAAGGCTACTCCGCAGCATCTCAGGCAGTGATGGGGCGCAAGTCCGGCGCCCGCATACAAAGAAGCAATGCAGGAAGCATGCCGTGCAGGGGAGCGCATCCCGGCGGCCTCTGGCCTAAAGGCGGCCGAAGTAGCCTTTCAAGTTGCGACCGGGGTTGGGGAGAGCTTTCCTAAAATGTCGAGGCACAATAGCCCGTTTGACCGCAAAGCGCAGCCGAAGCGGGTTTGCGTGCTTCGCCGGCTGCAGAGCCCGGACGAGCGGCGCATGGTTGATGGCGCGTGTGTGAGCCGTAGTCATTCGCATGTGTCCTTCGATCGGGCCGAGGAGATGGTGCACCACGACCAGGCGAGCTGGGTGGGTGATTCCATCAGGGTTATTGCCGCGCGGGTGTGGCGCAAGCGCATCAGCAGCGTCGACAACGGCGCAATGGGCGTGATGCAGTTGGTTAGCTAGGGGAATCGCCCGAAGTGTTGCATGTAAACGCGTAAGTGGTCATCGAGTTTCTCGGATGAGACCGGCTTTCGCGGGGGGAGTTGGCCAGGCGGCGCGAGGTCCTGGCGGCTCGATGGCGATTCAGGCTCTTGGATGCGGTCCGGGCGAATCGGTGTAGCGGGCATTACGGGTGCTCCTGGCGGTACAAATTCGAGTCTCGCTGACTTCGATGCCGGGTGTATGGGCGGATTTGCTCAGATTAGGTATTTATTTTCGGAGGGCACAATGAACGACAAGAACGCCGGTATCGTGGTCACAGGTAACGCCCGGGCACTGGCATTGCAGTTTGAGGACAAGCGTCGGCGCCGGGTTTCTGCTGCTTCTCCGGCCTCGGGGCCTGGTGAAGCGGAGCAGCCGGCAGCCAGGCCCACGACGCCTCGCGACCCGCGCAAACAGGAATCGCGATTTGAAGTTTCGAGGCAGACGCTGTTTCAGGCCCTGTTCGATCGCCAGGTGTTGGCACTTCGCCGGCGGTTGTTCTGTGGCCACTACATCGGCGGTGCGACGCGGCAGAAGGTGCGGGATCTGGCCAGGCGCCAGGCCCGCTGGGATCTGAAGCAGGCCCGGACATTAGCCGCGGCGCTGCTGGTTTGCGCGGTGCTGGTGTTGTCCGGCTGCGGCGCCTACCACGCAACAGTGTACGGAGCGAGCGGCAGGGCCTACACGGCGCCGGACCTTTGCGCGGCGCAGATTGCCTGCCAGAAGGCCGGCGAAACAGGTTGTTCTTACGTCGCCGACGAGGTGCAAAGGCAGGACGGGTCGACAGAGACCGCGTATTGCAAGACGGTCAAGTAGTTCCGTCTTCCTTGGGAAAACCCGCCGCAGCTGCAAACTGGGCGGGCTCTGTACGGTAGGAACTGGGCGGGATGTTCGTAAGGCTTCGTGGGCATTGGAACATCGGCCCTTATTGATCGTTAAGCAGCAGGAGGGCGGCAATGCGCAACCTGGTCATGCTCGCTCTTCTGCTGTGCGCGCCGATCGTGGCGCAGGATGCGAACGTCATCCAGCTTGACGACGTGGAGATGACGGAAGCGCGAACGATCCAGCACCTGCAGCAGTTGCTCGACGCGAGGAAAGAGCGGTTGCGTCTCGCGATTATCAGGACGCATCTGGAAGCGCCCGACTCGCAGCCTTCGGGGTGTGTGGTGGACGGGGTCCTGGTTCTAACCGGCTGGGGCTGCGGAGAACTGCTTTACAGCCGGGATTTCAGGTCGGCGGTGCCCGGGCCGACTGTGGCG
>CAINCZ010000180.1 GCA_903847195.1 uncultured Acidobacteriota bacterium
CCGTAACTTCGTGCCCTTTGCGCGCCCTGTCCCTTTCAGGTCAGGGCCTTTTTGGCGAGGTGGTCTCGCCAGAGCACGCGATTTCGTGCTGATCTGCGCAGTAGCAACCATATCCCTCTGGGGAAACTGCGTGGACGGACGGATCGAAACTCCCCGTCCGCCTCACTCGGCTCGGGCGCGGTTTCTAATCGCGCCTTGCCGCACAGCTCCTAGTTCGTATCACTGAGCGGTTACGACACCGCCCAGAGGAGCTGGTGACATATGCCTGCCGGACCGCGATTGCTCGCAGTCGAAGGGGAAGCCTGAACCAGCTTCAGACTTCCTTTCCCCGGTCGCCCGGGATTATCCCAGTCGCGCTCTCCGCGGTTTTTTCATGCCCGCGACACTGCGACTGTTCCATCAAAGAACGGGGGCAACGTGTGGCGGTCTCGTTACATTGTCACGGATTTGTTTTGAACAAGTTATTAACAGGCGGCGCCGTGGATAACTTGGCAGCAAGCTTGCTAACGAGTTGTTCCCGCGCGGCAAGGAAACGGATTTGAGACGCTTGCGAAAACCGGCGTGGGGCCCGATTCTGCGGCCCGCCGCCGCTGTCTTCCTCTCCTCGCATGACTCCTTGTGACCTGCCGATTTACGAACTTGAAGCCGCCATTGTTGCCGGGGTGCGGTCGCAGGGCCGGCTCATCATCCAGGCGCCGACTGGCTCGGGCAAATCGACGCAGGTGCCGCAGATGCTTCTCCGCCACGGATTGCTGGGCGAAGGGCAGGTGATCGTCCTGCAGCCGCGCCGGCTCGCGGCCCGGCTGCTCGCGAAGCGCGTGGCGGAGGAGGTCGGCGCGCCACTGGGGCAGACGGTCGGGTACCAGATCCGGCTCGACTCGCGCGTGTCGGCGGCTACGCGCATTCGCTTTGTCACCGAGGGCATTCTGCTGCGGCAGATGTCGTTTGATCCCCAGCTGCGCGGCGTGAGTGCGCTCGTCTTCGACGAATTTCACGAGCGCCATCTCTACGGCGATATCAGTCTGGCGCGGGCGCTGCAGATCCAGCAGTCCACCCGGCCTGATCTGAAACTGATCGTCATGTCGGCCACGCTCGACGCCGGCGGGCTCCGGGAGTACCTCGCGCCCTGTGAGCTGCTCGCATCGCAGGGGCGCATGTTCCCGGTCAGCATCGAGTATCTGTCCCGGGTCGCCGACTTCGACCGCGAGCCGGTGTGGGAGGTGGCGGCGCACGAGTGTGCACGGGTGGCGGCGCAGGCTCCGGGCGATCTGCTGGTCTTCATGCCCGGCGCCTACGAGATCAGCCGCACGGTGCAGGCGGTGCAGAACGAGAAGGCGCTGCGCGATTTCCTCGTGCTGCCGCTGCACGGCGAGCTGCCGCCTGACGCGCAGGACCGCGCCGTGGCGCACTACGACACGCGCAAGATCATCGTCTCAACCAATGTCGCGGAAACGTCGCTCACCATCGACGGCGTGACGGCCGTCGTCGACAGCGGCCTCGCCCGCATGGCGCGCTACGACCCGCACCGCGGCATCAACACGCTCTTGATCG
>CAINCZ010000181.1 GCA_903847195.1 uncultured Acidobacteriota bacterium
CGGCCTCGCGGCTGGTGGAACTGGAGGCCGGCTCGGTGCTGCGGTTCAACTATCCGGTGGAAGAGACCGCCGAGGTGAGAGTGGCCGGGCAGCCGGTCTTCAGCGCGCGGGTGGCGCGGCATCAGCAACTGCGGGCGGCGCAGGTGCGCGAGCGGTTGGCGCAATACGCGCTGCCGGGAAGGAACGAATGAATCCGGAGCAGATTTTGCCGGAAGGCGCCGCAGCGCTGCTGCAGCAGGTATCGGCAGCGATTGTCGAGGTGTTTGCGCAGACGCTCTGCATGGCGGTAAAGGCCACGGGCGGGCCGCAGGCGGAAGAGAGCGCAGAGGCGAACGCAGCGGGGACCGAGAGTGCGGCGTTTACGTCCGCGGGCGCGCTGGGCGGGGTGGTGAGCCTGGCGCTCGTGCCAGCCGATGCGGTGTGGGTGGCGCAGAAATTCGTAGGGATGCCGGACGAGGGCGCGACCGAGCCCAGCGCGGATGGTCGAGAGGCACTGGCCGAGCTATGGCGGCAGGTGATGGGACAGGTAGCGGCGACGCTGCGCGGCACCGTCGGCGAAGTTCGCTTTGAACTGCTGCCAGCCATGGGCGGGCAGACGGCGGCGGCGGCCAGCGTGGTGCTGGAGTTCGACTGCGGAGGGCGGCCGCTGCCGGTCGCCGTGACGCTCGACCGTCGGCTGGTGCAGACCCTGGCACTGGCGGTGGAGGAGGCCAACAGCGCCGCGCAGCCGACTGAATCTGCGACGGCAGCGACGGCGGGAACGGTGGAGACCACGCCGCTGGCGGCGCTGGCGAGTGTGGTGGCGGGTCTGCGTCCGGAGAATCTGGAGCTATTGCTCGAGGTGGAGTTGCCGGCGACGCTGCGCTTCGGGCAGAAGCAGATGCGGCTGAGCGAGATCATGCAACTGGCGGCCGGCGCGGTGATCGACCTGGACCGCGAGGTGAACGAGCCGATCGAACTGCTGGTGGACGGACACCTGATCGCGCGCGGGGAAGCGGTGATTGTGGACGGCAACTACGGCTTGCGGGTGACGGAACTGGTGACGGCGGGCGCCCGTCTGGCGGTCATGTCCTGAGGAGCGGAGAAGAGCAGAGATGAAGCTATTGCCATGGCTGTCGGGAGGAGTACCAGGGAGTCCGGTGCCGTTGCCTACCTGCGCGGCGGCGGAGTGCGGCGAGCGGCGTCCGCTGCTGGGCCTGTGGTGGCGCGACGAAGGACTGACGGCGGAGGGACGCTGGTACTGCAGCGCCGAGTGCTGCCGGGACACCGTGCTGCATTCGGTGTCGACGATGCTCGTCGCCAGCCGGCGGCATCAGCCGGCGCTGAACCGCATGCCGCTGGGACTGCTGCTGGTATCGCAGGGCAAGCTGCGGGAGGAGCAGGTGCGGGAGGCGCTGGAGGCGCAGCGGGCCAACGGCACGGGGATGATCGGCAGCTGGCTGCGGCGCGCCGGAGCGATCACGCCGGATGAGTTGACGCGCGCTCTGGGGCAGCAGTCGAACTGTCCCGTGCTGGCGCTGGAGCGCGTGGTCCCGCTGGTGGACCGGCTGCCCATGCACTGGTGCGGGCGGCAGCGGGTGCTGCCGGTGTACTGGTCGGCGGCGCGCAATACGCTGTGGTTGGCTTTCGATTCGCCGGTGCGCTACGGCGTGCTGCGCGCCGTGGAGCAGATGATGGAGTGCCGCTGCGATCCGTGCATGGTGGACGAGGAGTCGCTCGGCCGGGCGATGGAGGAGGCGCAGCGGCGCAACCGGCTGGAAGAGACGGTATTTCGCACGTTGCCTCCCGCCGAGATCGCGGCCGTCACTGTCAGCTACGCGGCCCAGTTGCAGGCGCGCGAGGTGCGCTGGGTGGAGTGCGCCGGAGAGATCTGGGTGCGCTTCATCGGCCGCGACCGCTCGAGCGACGTCTTCTTTGAAGGCGGCGGGGTGGAGGCGGTCCGCCGGCGCTGAAGCGGGCCGCGTGGCGTGACTTCCGCAATGCCGCACGCAGGGCCGAAGCGGTAAAGTCCCGCCGGGTGGGGGCCGATATACGGGTTGATGCAGCCCACGTCTCACCCCTACGGCGGCGATACCAGTCCGGCTCCGAGCCCGGTGGCTTCGACCGGCCTGGAAGTGCCGGCCACCGAGACGACGGTTTACGAACTGCTGGGCTGGCTGCACACCGATCCCTTTCCACATCACGATTTGGGGCGCATCATCCGCCTGGAGCCCGGGCTGACGGCTGCCGTCCTGCGCGTAGCGGCCGAGGGGCATAGCGGCTGGAGCGAGTCGCTGTCATCGGCGATTGTGCTGCTGGGCTTTGCCGGGCTGCAACAGCTGGCGCTGAGCGTGCCGCTGTTGAATCCGCGCGAGCGGCGGCATCAGCGGATGCTACAGACGGTGGCGCGTTCACGCCGAGCCGCACACCTATCCGAATGCCTCGCCCTCGAATGCCGCTGGCCGCAGCCGGAGTGGGCCTACATTGCAGGATTGCTGCTGGACTTCAAGACCTTGCAGCACCTGTGGTGGACGAGCCAGTTCGGCTGGGGCTGGAAGGAGCGCGAGGGGGTAGACGAGGCGCTGGAGTTGACGCGGGTATGGCACTTTCCCCCGCCGGTGGCGCTGGCGCTGGCCTGCCGGGAGCGTCCCGAGGAAGCTGACGAACACCAGCTGCTGGTGCGCCTAGTGGGGCTGGCGGCGGTGAGCAGCAACGATCCGATTCTGCATCAGTCAGCCCATGGCGGCGGTCCGCTGCTGCGGGCGACGGAGCTGGTGAAGCAGTACCTGCCGAAGTTATCCCTGCCGCGCCAGCTGGCGCTGGCGGAAATGCTAACAGTTGAATTCAAACGCTGCAGCGGAGCAATGTCCGAACCGGCTCCGGAGAGCGGCGGGAATGGTCGCATCCATGGATAAAGTGCGAGCGCTCATCGTGGACGATTCGGCGGTGATGCGCAAGATTGTCGAACGCTGCCTGCGCCAGGCGGGCGTGCCGCTGACCAGCGTGCTGGAGGCGAGCAATGGGGATGAGGCCCTGCGGGTGCTGGCCGCGAGCCAGGTGGACATTATTTTGTCCGACATCAACATGCCGGTGATGAACGGCCTGGAGTTTGTCCGCCGGTTGCCTACGGTGGAGAACTCGCGCGGGGTGCCGGTGGTGATAATCACGACGGAGGCCGGGGAGGCGCAGGTGATGGAGGCGATTTCGCACGGGGCGAAGGGCTACATCCGCAAGCCGTTTACCCCGGAACAGGTGGCCGAACACGTAATCCCTCTGCTGGGAGGATGAATGATAGCGACGAATCCGCAGATGACGGCAGTGGCAACCCGCGCGCCGGAGTGGTGCGCGCTGCTGGAGCAGGCCACGCGCGAAGTATTTGAAGTGATGCTGGGCATCGACCTGGGCGCCGAGGCGGGCTGCCCGGTGGCCGAGGACCAGACGGTGACGGCCTTTGTCGGCATCGGCGGCGACATGCGTGGCCTGGTCAGCCTGATCACCTCGGTCGAGGCGGCGCGGCGCATGGAATCGACGATGCTGGGCGTGCCGGTCGAAGAGGTGGACGGCAACGCATGGGACGCCTTCGGCGAAATCTGCAATATGGTGGGCGGAGCCTTCAAGGGCAAGCTGGCGGAGTTGTATCCGCAGTGCGTGCTCTCGTTGCCGACGGTGGTGACGGGCGCCGACTACAAGATCCGCGTGCTGAGCAACGGCGTGACGGCCGAGACAAGGCTGTCGTTAGAGGGGCACCTGTTCCGCGCGCTGCTGGAAGTGCGGCAGCAGGCGGCGCGCTAAAGCCCCACCTCTGCAAGAGGCAGGCAGAGGTGGGACACCTGCATCAGTGGTCCCTAAGATTGCCCGCTGGGTGCGGTTGCGCCCGCGCGGGTGAATCGGCCGTTTACGGCATTTTCTTCCCCGCAACCGCTCCCGCCTTATCCCTTCCTAAGACATCTGCTGCAAAACGGGGCCATGACCAGCCCATCCGTGGCGCTCCGCGTGCATGAAGCCTGTGCGGAGGTTTTCTCATGGACAGCGGCTACTACGCCGCCTGTGCGGGGCTTGCGGCCCGCACCCAGGCTCTCGATCTGGCAGCCAACAATCTGGCCAACACGAGCACGCGCGGTTACAAGGCGCAGCTGCCGGTTTTTCAGTCGATGCTGGCGCAGTCGCCGGGCGGAGCCGCGCTCGATGAGGCGGTGAACAACTTTGGGGTGCTGGCGGGCACGCGGCTGGACCAGGCGGCAGGCACGCTGGAGACGACGGGCAACGATTTCGATATGGCGCTGGAGGGCAACGCGTACTTCGCGGTGCAGACGACGGCGGGCGCGATGTATACGCGTAACGGCGGCTTTCAGCTGTCGTCGGCAGGCGAGTTGCTGTCGGCCAAGGGCGACCCGGTGCTGGGCGAGCAGGGGCCGATCCGGCTGCCCGCCGGAAAGGTGGCGGTGGCGGCCGACGGCAGCATCTCGGTCAATGGCGCGCTGGCGGGCAAGCTGCGCCTGGTGCAATTTGCACCGGGTACGCCGCTGCAATCGGTGGGGGCCAGCTACTACAGCGCGGGCGGAGCGAAGGCGAAGGCAGCCGAGCAGTACAAGGTGCGCCAGGGGGCGCTCGAGAGCTCGAACGTCAGTCCGATGACGGGGGCGGTGGAGCTGATCGAGATCCAGCGGCAGTTCCAAAACCTGCAGCGCGTCTTCAACACGTTTGATACCGAGCTGAATCGCACGGCGGCACAGGATCTGCCGCGCATCTAGAGGGAGACTACGCAGATGTTTCGAGCCCTGCACACGGCGGCCAGCGGCATGTCGGCGCAACAGTTGCGCCTGGACAACGTGGCCAACAACCTTGCCAACTCCAGCACCGCCGGCTTCCGGCAGCGGCGGCTGCAGTTTCAGGACCTGCTCTACCAGAACATCGTGATGGCCGGCGCGGCGGCCAGCGACCAGACGACGCTGCCGACGGGATTGCAGGTGGGACTGGGCACGCGGACATCGGCGTCGGAGATCATCCAGTCGCAGGGCGACTTCAATAGCACGGGGAATCCGCTGGACCTGGTGATCAAGGGAGCGGGCTTTTTCCAGGTGAAGCTGCCTAACAGCGAGACGGGCTACACGCGCAGCGGCGCGTTTCATCTGGACGCGCAGGGAAACATGGTTACGGCCGACGGCGATGCGCTGCTGCCGGCGATCACGATTCCGTCGAGCGCGCTGTCGATCACGATCTCGGAGGCCGGCATCGTGTCGGTGACCACCTCCGGGCAGACGCAGGCGCAGCAGGTGGGAACGATTCAGCTGGCGATGTTTGCCAACGCGGGCGGGCTGAACAGCGTAGGCAAGAACCTGTTCATGGCGACGACGGCTTCGGGCGATCCGATTGTGGGCAATCCGGGCGGGAGCGAGGGGCTGGGCACGCTGCAGCAGGGGATGCTCGAGAACTCGAACGTCAACGTGGTGGAAGAGTTCATCGAGATGGTGATGGCGCAGCGCAGCTACGAGGCCAACGCGCGCGTGGTGCGCGCGGCCGACGACATGCTGCAACAGTTGAGCAACCTGGGGCACTGATGAAAACACGCTGGATGATGGTTCTGATGTTGCTCGCGTTCGGCGCCGCCGATGCGAGTGCGGAGCGCATGCCGATTCCGCGGGCTTTGATCGAGGCGGCCGTGGCCCGGGTGGTGCCGGGCGTGCGGGCGCAGGCGGTGGAGGTGCTGGCGCAGGCCAGCGCGACCGAGGCCAGTCCGCGGCTGACGGTGGACCAGGTGAAGTTCGATACCAGCCGCGGCTGGATGCAGGCGCGGGTGCGCTGCGAGCGAAGTGAGGTCTGCGTGCCGTTCTACGTGGCGGCAGAGATGCCGCGCGGCGAAGTTGCCGCGCCGGTGCCCGCACGCGCCGGGCGGGTAACGCCGGTGATGTGGCTGGTGCGCGCCGGCAAGCCGGCGATGCTGGTGGCGACGGGTGAGCGGATGCGGCTGACAATGCCGGTGAGGTGCCTGGAAAACGGCGCGCAAGGTGAGCGGGTGCACGTGCGCGGGGCAGGCGGCGCGGTGTACGCGGCCGAGGTGGTGGGTCCGGGCGAACTCCGGGCGGAGTGGGGAAGATGACGGCAGGGAGTACGGCAACGAGGTGGATGGTGGCGGTGGCGCTGCTTTTGGCGATGGCCGCAACCGCTGGGGCGGCGGGCAAGCCGAAGACGCAGAACACAGGACAACAGCCGCTGGACGCCTACCTGGCAAAGTTGCCGGTGGCTCCGCCGACGGGCGCGCCGCCGACCACGGGAAGCCTGTGGGTGCCGGGCAGCGCGTTTGCGCAGCTGGCGCGGGACTACAAGAGCTACTCGGTCGGCGACGTGGTGACGATCTTGATCCGCGAGAGCACGGTGGCGACCGACTCGAAGAGCATCGATTCGCAGCGCGGCTTTGCCGCGAGTTCCGGCATTTCGGCGCTGGCCGGGCAGATCAACACGAAGGGCGTGGCTTCGCTGTTTTCGCCGACCTCGGACCAGAAGCTCTCGGGCAAGGGGCAGTCGGCCTCCGACACCCAGCTGCAGACGAGAATTGCGGGGCAGGTGATCGCCGTCGTTTCCGGCGGTATGGTGGTCTTGCAGGCGCAGCGAGAGCTGAGCATGAACAACGAGAAGCAGACGGTAATCGTGCGCGGGGTGGCGCGGCCCGGCGATATCGGTCCGGATAACGTGGTGGCCTCGACCTCGCTGGCGAATCTCCAGATCGAGGTCAAGGGCAAGGGCGTGCTGAGCGATGCGACGCACCAGCCGAACCTGATTGTGCGGACGTTGCTGAAACTGGTGGGGTTCTAACGTGAAACGACTTCTGGCGATGCTGCTGCTGTTGCTTGTCGGGACGTGGGCGCCGGCCGAGACGACGATTGCGCAGGCGCGCATCGGCGACCTTACGGCGATCGAGGGCGTGCGCACGAATCCGCTGATCGGCTACGGAATCGTGGTGGGGCTGAACGGCACGGGCGACCGCAACCAGACGGTATTCACGGTGCAGACGCTGGCGAGCGTGCTGCAGCGCATGGGGGTGCAGGTGCCTTCGGGGAGCGTGCGGGTCAATAACGCGGCGGCCGTCTTCGTGACGGCGACGCTGCCGCCGTTTGCCAATCCCGGGACGGCGCTCGATGTGACGGTCGCATCGACGGGCGACGCCAAGAGCCTGGATGGCGGCATGTTGCTGCTCACCGCGCTCTATGGGCCCGACGGGCAGGTGTACGCCTCGGCGCAGGGTCCGCTGGCAGTGGGCGGATACAGCGTGGGCGGTACCGGGAATTCGCGGCAGATGAACCATCCGACGGTGGCGCGGGTGCCGCGCGGGGCGCTGGTGGAGCGTCCGGCAGTGGTGGACTTGAAGCAGTTCACGCGGGTGACGATCTCGCTGCGGGATGCCGACTTCTCGCAGGCCAGGGATATTGCGGCGGCTATCAATGCAGACTTCAAGAGCGTGGTCGCCACGCCGGAGGACTCGCGGCGTGTGGCGGTCGATCCCGCGCGCACCGGGATGGCGAATCTGACGGAGCTGCTGGCGCGCATCGAGAATCTGACGGTGGCCGTGCACGTGCGCGGCAAGGTGGTGGTCAACGAGCGTACCGGCACGATCGTGATGGGGCGCAACGTGCGGCTGAGCGCGGTGGCGGTGCTGCATGGGAACCTGGCGATCGAGATTTCGACGCGGCTGCGTGTGTCGCAGCCCGAGGCGTTCTCGCAGGGCGGCAAGACGATGGTGGTACCGGACACGTCGGTCAAGACTGCGGAAGCGCCGGCGCGGCGGATCGAGCTGGTGGAGGGCTCGACGGTCGACGAACTGGCCAACGGGCTGCAGTCGATCGGGGCGACGGCGCGCGACGTGGTGGCCATTCTGCAGGCGATCAAGGCCGCCGGTGCGCTGCAGGCCGAGTTGGAGGTGATATGAGCGAGGTTGCGATCGGCGCGGCGGCGGTGGCGGGGATGACCGGGCAATCGGCAGCGGAGATGTGGAGCGCGGCCACCGACCGGCAGCGCGTGGCGAAAGCGGCGCTCGATTTTGAGGGACTGCTGCTGGCGAACTGGCTCGAGGCGGTGGAGCAGGGAATCAGGGACATGGGCGGAGATGAGCTGAGCGCGGGGAGCGAAACCATGGGAGCGCTTGGGATGCAGGCTTTGGCCTCCGGAATTGCGGCGCGCGGCGGCATCGGTTTGGCAAAGGTATTGCTTAAACATTTGCCGACGGCCAGTGAGCCGTCCGGCGCGGCAGACGCAAGTCGAGCGGAATCAGCGGGGAGTGCGCGGGCGGGCGACGGGCTGGGGAAGGCATGAGGCCTGAGCCGGGCGCATTCTGAAAAATTCCTAAGAATCCGCTGAAGTTTCCGCTGCGGCTGCCGATGGATAGAGCAGGCTTATAGGGAGAGCCAAGAATGAAGATCGACACTTCGCGGATGAACCCGGCCACGATCGGCCAGGATGTCCGCACCGACCTGAAGCGCGCGCGCACGGCGGCCACCGAGGCTCCGGCGGGCGAAGACAGTGCGACGGGGCTGAGTGCGTCGGCCAGCACGATGGCGGCGCGTTTGCAGGCGACGCCGGCGATCCGCACGGAGAAGGTGGCGGCGCTGCAACAGGCCGTCGCCAGCGGGCAGTACCAGGTGGACGCCGGGGCGGTGGCTTCCAGCATGATGCGGGAGCTGGCGTGAGCTGAAGCGAGGCGGTGATGGGCGAGTTCGGCGTGGATCGTCTGCCGGCGGTGGAGTCGGCGTGGCCGGCGAGCGGGCGCGAGGCGTCGCCGCAAGGCGAGCGCCGCCGGGTGCGCCGGGCGCAGGCGGCCAAATCCGAGGATGAAGATGCAACCGAAGCCGGAACCGACCATGAGCCTGCCGACGAGACAACCGCTAAGTTCGATGACTTCGCCTGACGGCGACCCTGACGACGCACCCGCCAGCGAGCGGGTCGGCGCTCTGTTGCGGCTGCTGCGGCAGGCGGTGATCGCCGGTTGTGGCGCGCTGACGCAGTTCGATCTGGCGGCGGTGGCGGCCGGGACTGAGCGGCAGCAGGTATTGTGCGCGTCGCTGCGGAGGGTGCTGCTGGATGGGAAGGCGCGGACGCTGATCAAGAACCACATGGATGAGTTGCGCGAGCTGAAGGCGCTGACCGCGGTGCAACGGGCGCTGGTGGACGGCGGGGGCAAGGCGATCCAGTTGGAGATCAACCTGGCGCGCATGGCGCAACTGGAGGCCGTGCCTGAATCGGCCAGCTTCGGGATGGGAGAGTAGGCATGGGGACCTTGGCCGGTGCGATGAGCATTGCCACCGGCGCCGCGCTGGCGCAGGAGCAGGCGCTGCAGATCACGGCGGACAACGTGGCCAACGCCAACACGGCGGGCTACACGCGCAAGGCTCCGGTGCTGGAGCAGGAGCCGGGCTATTTCAACGGACAATTCATCGTTGGCCGCGGGGTGGCGCTGACCGGAGCCCAGAGCCTGCGCGACCGGGTGCTGGAGTTGCGGCTGGGGCAGCAGCAGCAGACCCAGGGATCGCTCGATGCCTACGTGCCGGCGATGAGCCCGGTGGAGTTGCTGTTCACGGGCAGCAGCGATCTGGGGAGTTCGATCGACCAGATGTTCAGCGCGTTGTCGCAGCTTGCGGCCGATCCCAGTAACTCGTCGCTGCGGCAGACGGTGCTGAGCGCAGCCGGGACGGTGGTGCAGAACTTCCAGACGGATGCCAGCGACCTGACCAGCACGCAGACCTCGCTGAACGAAAACGTGGTGCAGTTGACGGAGAAGATCAACAGCCTGACCAGCCAGATCGCGGCGCTGAATCCGGAGGTGGACCGGATGCAGAAGCTCGGGCAGGACACGGGCGCCTACGAAGACCAGCGGACGAAGCTGGTGCAGGACCTGTCGCAACTGGCGAACGTGCAGATCACGACCGGCGATGACGGCATCACGATCACCACGGCCTCGGGCACGCCGCTGGTGGTGGGCAATCATGCCTATGCGCTCACCACGGCGCGCGATGCGACGACCGGGTTGCAACACGTCTACAACGGCAGCACCGACGTGACGGCGGACTTCACCGGCGGCAACCTGGGAGGCACGCTCCAGGCGCGCGATCAAGACATACCGGGCCTGCTGAATTCGCTCGACACGCTGGCGTACAACTTTGCTAACGCGATGAACACGGCGCACAGCGCCGGTTATGACCTGAATGGCAACACGGGCGTAAACCTGTTCATGACGCCGGCGGCGGTGGCGGGCGCGGCACTCAACCTGAAGCTGCAGATCGCGCAGCCGTCGCAGCTGGCGGCGAGCTCCGACGCCTCGCCGGGCGGCAACGGCAACCTCACCAAGCTGCTGGCCGTAGCCAACACGGCGATCGCCAACGGCGAGACGCCGAGCCAATGCTACGCGGGGCTGGTATTTCAGGCGGGCAACCTGGTGGCGCAGGCCACAGCGCAGCAGACCGCGAGCAAGGCGACGCTGCAGCAGTTGCAGAAGCAGCGGGACGCGCTCAGCGGGGTCGCGCTCGATGAAGAGGCGACGAACCTGATCCAGTACCAGCGGGCGTTTCAGGCGGCGGCGCGGGTGGTGAACGCCCTGGACGAGTGCCTGCAAAGCGCGCTCCAAATAGGATCCCATTAATCATGCGCATCGCCTCGAGCAACACCGCCGACCTGCTGGCCTCGATGAACACGCTGCGCGAGCAGCAGAATCGGCTGATTGAGCAGCTCTCGACGGGCAAGCGGGTGAACCGGCCATCGGATGATCCCTCGGCCAGCGCGCTGCTGGCGCAGACGGCGACGCGCAACACGGAAGACGATGCCTACCTGGCGAACGTCAGCAGCCTGACAGCGCAGATGCAGACGATCGATTCGTCGCTGAGTTCGGTGATCTCAAACCTGAACCAGGCCATCACGCTCGGCGTGGAAGGGGCCAACGGAACGGCCAACGCGGCGAACCAGGCGACGATGGCGGCGGCGGTGCGGCAGATCCAGCAGAGCGTGCTGGCGGTGGCCAACCTGACCTACCAGGGCAAATACGTCTTCTCGGGGACGGCGACGCAGACGCCGGCCTACAGCGCTAACGCCGCGGCGGCCTCGGGTTTCCAGTACAACGGCAACAGTCAGGTGAACGAAGTGGACATTGCGGCCAACCGTTCGGTGGCGGTGAATGTGCCCGGCGATCAACTATTCAGCGCGACGGGCGCGGATGTGTTCCAGGCGCTCACCGATCTGGCGACGGCGCTGGACGGCGGGCAATCGAGCGCCATCCAGACGGCGACGGCGGCGGTGCGCACGGCATACGATCACGTGAGTTCGCAGCGGGCGTTTTACGGCGATACGGTGAATGTGCTCAGCTCGGACAAGGAGCTTCTCGACCAGGAACAACTACAGTTCACGCAGCAGCAGACGACGCTGGCGGGAGCCGATACGGCGACGACGATAACTACGCTGGTGACGACGCAGACGGCTTACCAGGCGACACTCTCGGCGGTGAGCAAGGCACTGCAGACATCGCTGCTGGACTATCTGAAGTAGGTGGACGACGCTGTGTTGCGGTCCGCGCCGAGCATCCTCGATTTATATCCGCATAGACTTTTCTGAACCAGATCCCTCGCTGCGCTCGGGATGAAAACTCAAGAAAGTGCAAATCAAAATCCCCACCTTTGCGCGCCAAGGCAGGCGCGCGAGGGTGGGGCACTTGCAGGGTTGCTCCCCACATCTGCCAAAGGCAGGCAGATATGGGGCACGGAAGTCAGGCAGTCCAGGCAAGGCCTTCGCGCGCGGCAGGCGCGGCTGCGGCGGCACTGGCGAGGACGGCTCCGGCCTTGGCGGTCTCTTCTAATTCAACCTGCTGCCAGGTGAGGCGCATGGAGATGATCAGTTCGATCAGGTGCTCGAGAATGGGGACGCTTTGCTTCATCTGGGCCTCAAGCATCTTGGCCCGGAGGTGCGAGTAGAAACGCAGGAGCTGGCGGCAGGTGTCAGGCGCCTTTGCCATGTCGAGCCCTTCCTCCAGTTGGGCCATCACCAGGATGGCGTGGCTGAGTATCTGGCAGCGGAGTTCGATGTCTCCCGCCCGCATGGCGGCGATGGCGCCGCGGAGATCGCTGGCCAGCAGGTCGTAGAGGATGATGGTGAGGCCGACCGGCGAGGCGTTCTGCGCCGATATCCGCCAGGATTCCCGCTCAATTTCCCGTCCGTTCATTTAGTTCTTCCCCGTGTTGTAACCGAGTTCGGTGTTGAGTTGCTGCTGCTGGCTGGGCATGCTCATCAGGGCCATCTCGGCCTTGTTGTAGCTGTCGGTCAGCGCCTGTTGCATGGGAGTGATGGTGTAGGTTTCGAAGTTGTCGATCTGCTTTTGCAGGTCGTTGTATTCGTTTCTGAGGCTCTGCAGGTCGAGCGTGAAGGCGCCGCTGGTGGTGTCGATGTAGGTCTGCAGGCTGTCATCGAGCTTGGCGGCGAAGCCGTTATTTGCCGTGCCCTTAAGGAAATTGGATACCCCATCGAAGTTGCTCTGGAGCGTGCTGTTGAGCTTGGTGGTGTCGAGCGTCAGCGTGCCGTCGTTATTCATCGAGATGCCGAGCGCGCCCATGGTGAGGCTGCTGCCGGTGTAGCTCATGGCAGAGAGCAGATCGGTCTGCAGCATGCGCGCATTGGTGTCGTTGGCGAGCGCGCCGCTGCTGCCGGTCGAGTCGGCGGCGAACTGCGCATTCACGGCCTTCATGACGGTGTTGTAATCGCTGACGAAGCTGCTGACGGCGGCGGCGACCTTCGCGGTGTCGTGCCCGACGGTGAGGTTGACCTCGCTGCCGGAGGTTCCAGTCAGGTTCAGGGTGACGCCGGTGAGCACGCCGGTGACGGTGTTGGTGGCGCTGCTGACGGGTATGCCGTCCACGGTAAGGGCTGCGTTCTTGCCTTGTGCCGCCTGATGAAACTGCAGGAAGTTCGCGTCGGTGGTGTCGTTGGTGATGCTGATGTCGCTGGCGGAGCCCGAACTGTTGCTGACAACGGCCAGGCGCGAGCCCTGCGCATCGGTGATGACGCTGGCGGTGACGCCGAGGCTAGCGCTATTGATGGAACTGGCGAGACCGGAGAGCGTGCTGTTGGAGCTGCCGACGTTGATCGTGGTGCTGGCTCCGGTGCCGACCTGAATTTGTAAGCTGCCGGTAGCCAGAGTGGAACTGCTGCTGACCGCATCGGAGTACCAGGAGGCGGTCGAGGCCAGGTTGGTGACCACGACGGCATGCGTGCCGATGGATGCCGCGCTGGTGGCCGAGGCGCTGACGACGCTGGAGTTCGACGAACTGGTGGTCATCGCGGTCATGGCGCCGAGCGGATCGGTCAGTGCGCTGAGGTCGTCGGAAAGGCTGGTGACCTCGCTTTGCAGCATATTGATCGCCGCGCCTTGATTCTGGAGCGTGTTCTGCTGGGTCTGCCACGCGATTTCAGGCTTGCGGGCAGCGGTGAGGGCGGCGGTGACGGCGCTGTTGACGTTAATCCCGGCGCTCTGGGATCCATACAGCGCCTGCAAAAGGGAACTGAGGTCGACCGTCGAACTGCTCATAAGACCTCACCGGAGGCGAAGCGCGCCTCAGCGGAGTGGCGGGCGCGAGGCGGGGCTGGTAAGCCCCGCCCCCCGGTTAAGAAGGGTGACGATCACCCGTCGTGGTTTGCGGCCAGGGAAACTACTGGAGCAGCTTCAGCACGGCCTGCTGCGCCTGGTTCGACTGCGACATGGCAGCCATGCCCGTCGAGGTCAGGATGTTGAACTTCGTCATGTCGGCCACGGTCTGGGCCACGTCGGCGGCCATGATGTCGTTCTGGGCGCTCGACAGGTTCTGGACCTCGGTGTTCATGACGTTGGTGGCAGCGGTGGTCTGGTTGATGGTGGCGCCCAGCGAACCGCGCCAGGCGGCTACGGTCGAGATCGCAGAGTTGATCTGCGTCAGGGCTGTCGCGGCGTTGGTGGTGCTGGACAGGTCGAGGGCTGAGCCGGCGCCGCCGGTCATCAGACCGGCTACCGTGTCGGTGAAGCCAGCGGCAGTGCCCGTGGTGGCTGCAGTGATGGCGTTGCCGGCCGTGCCTGCCGTGGAGGCGCTGAATTGCAAGTGGCTCGAAGCGATGGTGGTCACCGAAACGTTGGTATTCGCCGCGGTAGCCGCCGAGTACTGGGTGCCGGCCGTGCCGGTGCCATTGACGGCATCGGCCAGGTTCTGCAGAGTGGCAGCGAGGTTAGCGCCGAGCGCGACGGCATTGGCGGCATTAGCGCCGCCCGTGCCGGCGGCGACGTTCGCTGCGGAGAACATGGTGTACGTCTTGCCGCCGATCGAAACTGTGTCGGTTGCGCTCAGATTTCCGCTGGCGCTCAGGGTGGCAGTCGCCTTGGTGCCGGCCAAGCCGATGTTGGCGGCCGTCAGGTGGTTAATTGTGATATTGGTGCTCATGCCGCTGCCGCCGCTGGTGCTGTCGCTCATGAAGATGTTGAGCGAGTTACCGGCGTTGGTGGCGCCGAAGACCTGGTTGCCGTTGAATTTGCTATTGGTGCCGATGCTGTTGATTTCCGACACGATGGACTGGAATTCGGTGTTGAGCGCGGTCGCCTGCTTGCCGGCGGCGTCGAGGGCGCCGTTGGAGGCTTCCGTCGCCAGGGTAACGGCGCGGTTGAGCAGCGCGGTAACCTGCGAGAGCGCGCCATCGGCCACCTGCATTTCGCCGATGCCGTTGGAGGCGTTCTGCGCCGACTGCGTCAGGGCAGCGATGTTGGCCTTCAAGCCGTTGGCTACGGAGAGGCCGGCGGCGTCGTCGGCGCCGGAGTTAATGCGTTGACCCGAAGAGAGCTGCGTCAGGGTCTTCTGCAGGTTGGCCTGGGTAACGGCCAGCTGATTTTCGGCGGCCATCGCCGAGATGTTGTTCAAGATGCTGAGTGCCATGGTAAATCTCCTTTATGTTTGGCCTGCGCCGAAGCGGGAGCTTTCCGGTTACTGGTTGCCACTTCGCGCAAGAGTTGGTTGAGTCCTTCTTCTTAGGTGTCCGCTATATTTCCATCCTTCCGGTTCCGCCGCAGAGGCTTGTTTCGGCCGCGCTGGCGCCGGAACCAACCGCTGTGCTCCAAACGTGGTATCGGCGGCTTGGCGGGGGACTTTAGTAACGGGTCGCAAATTGTAATGGGTTGAAGATTTGAGCCGTAGCCGCCGATACAACCTGCGGGAGATAACGCATGATCCATCTGACCCGAATTGATGGCCAGCGCTTCGCCGTCAACTGCGACCTGCTGAAGTTCGTGGAGCGCGCCCCTGACACGGTGGTCACGCTGGTTACGGGCGAACGCATTGAAGTGAAAGAGAGCACTCAGGAGGTGCTCGACCTGGTGCTGGACTTCCGGCGCTCGATCGTGGCGCACCTGAGCCTGGCCGCGCGGCTGGCGTCCTACAACCCCGGCGCGGACGGGCAGGAGCGGCGGCCGGAGTAAATAAGTAAAGGAAGATAGACGGCCGCCGCCCGGCGCGACCAGCAAGGAGGGGGCGGCCGGTGCGTTCGGCTTTCACGGACAGGGAGGTCCACGTGAGCACTCCTCGCAAACCTTTTGAAATCGGCGCTACGCCAACAATTCTTCCGGGCGTGGAAAAAAGCGGATTGCTCCTGCCGTACGAAGATCCCCAGGAGCGGCGCAAATGGGAGCGGGTGCCGACGTCGATCCCGGTGCGGCTGCGCAAGTTCGAGCCGATGAGCTGGCGCCAGGGCCTGTGCCTTGACGTGAGTGACGGCGGGCTCGGATTGCAGACGCTCGAGCCGCTCGCCCTGGGTGAACTGGTCGAACTGGAACTGCTCGGTCCTGACGGAACGGTGCACGTGTGCGGAAGAATCGTGCATCGTTTCGGCCATCGATACGGCCTAGCCTACCTGGGGATGTCGCGCCTGCGGAAGTAGGCGCGGCCCCACCTGCCGCGAGAATCCAGCTAAATATGAGAAGAGAACGCGACCGGCTCGCGCTGCCCAGCGCCAGGACCGGCGCGGCGCGCGTTTTGCGATGAGACGCAAAAACAACGCCCCTCCCTGCAAGCAGGAAGGGGCGAAGAGTATAGGCGGAACCGATTACATGGCTCCGTAGGTGTAGAGGCGCGGCTCGGCCGGGACCAGGTCCTTCTCGTCGATTTCGGCAGCGACGCGAACCATGGAGCCGTCGCCCAGGTGCCAGCGGATGGGGAGGGCGAAGAAGCGGAAGCGCTTGCCCTTCACCTTGTCCAGATCGCCGCCCAGATTCTCGACGCCGACGATGCCGTTGCCCAGCATGAGCTTGTGGCAGGGCTCCCAGGTGCCGTAACAGCCGATGGCTTCCAGGTGTCCGAACTTCTTGTTGTACTTTGCCTGGCCGTGGATCTTGATGAAGAGATCCTTGTCGAATTCGGCATAGGCTTCCTCGCCGAACTTCTCGATGTACTCCTGGCAGAGGGTCTTGCCGGTGAAGCCTTCGAGCATCATGCGGGTGCCGTTGTTGCCCATGGAGGTGTGCAGCGGGTGATCCAGCGCCTGCTGGTCCATGGCGACGCACTTGACCTGCTGCCTGACGAACCAGTCGCCGGCTTCGACGCCGCAACCGAGCGAGTAGTGGTAGTACTCTTTGCTGTCGTCAAACTTGCGGTGCATGCCAGTGTTGAGGCAAAGGACCATGCCCTTGAGCTCGGAGGTCTTCATGCCGGCGCGGGCAACGGCGTCTTCGAGGTCGGCGACGGTGGTCAGGCGCCAGGGCGCGGTCTTAACATCCAGGCAAACGGCGTCGCCGCAATAGGCGTCAACCGGAAGCTCGTGGGAATAGAGGGCGCGGCGGCCGTCAAACATGCGTTCCATGACGTGGCGGGGAGCGTCGGCGTGGGTGCCGGTGTGCATGGTGCACTTGATCGTCTGGGTGAGCACGCCGCCCTTGGCCATGCTGTGCATGGGGGCGATCTCAGGCTTGCTGAAATAGGGCCACAGGGGCATATCGCCAAAGAACGGGTGGCTCAGATCGACAAAAACTTTACCCATTGGTTCCTCCTGGGAAATCGGGTGTGATGATGAAATTTATCGGCATAGTGCCAAAACACGACCAAGCGGCTCGCTGGGGTCGGTATGAAAACGAAGTCCTTTCCGCCCGGTGAGGAAGCGGAAGAGTAAGTCAATGGCTGCTGCTCTTACTTAGTAAAAATCGTACTCCGTCGGCGCGGGCATGGTCAAGCTTTTCGGGCACGCGGGGCAGAGGCGCGGACCAATAAGGCGAAGGACTTAGGCCGAGCTGCGCACCGGCAGTCTCGCAAAATGCGGGCATTCGCACGGCCACTCGTCTACGCGTATACCTTCCAGAAGAAATAGATCGAAATGGCGAATCCGGAGAACATGACGAATCCACGGACGTAGCGGGCGTTGATCCGGAGCGAATAGGCAGCGCCGAAGTAGCCGCCGGCGGCGGCGAACAGCATCATGATGAGGCCTTCGCGCCAGTGGATGGCGTGGGCGAGGATGAAGGTGACGACGGCGACGCAATTGGCGACCAGGTTGGAGAGCACCTTGATGGCGTTCATCTGGTGGATGCCGCTGACGTTGCTGAGCACCGAGAGCACCGAGATGATCAGGAATCCCGCACCGGCGCCAAAGTAGCCGATGTAGAAGCAGACGGCGGTGAGGGCCAGCACCAGCTTCCAGGTGAGGTGGTCGACGGGCTTGCCCTGATGGGAGGCAAACATCCGGTCGAGCCAGCGCCTAGCCAGGCTGCTAAGGGAGAACATGACGGTGCCGAACAGCAGCAGCCAGGGGACGAGCGCGAGAAACGTCTCCTGCTTCGTGTGCAACAGCGTGATGGCGCCGGCGACGCCGCCGACGGCCGCCATAATCACGATCGGAACCAGCAGACGGCGCACGGTGGCCAACTCGCGGCGGAAGGCAAAGATGGCGGCAATCTGACCGGGCCACAGCGCGACGGTCGAGGTGGCGTTGGCGTTCACCGGGGGCAGGCCGAAGCCCAGCAGGGTGGGGAAAGAGAAGAACGAACCGCCCCCGGCCATGGAGTTCAACGCGCCGGCAAAGAAAGCCACGCCGGCAAGTGGCGCGTAGCGTATGGCGGTGGCGGCGATGGTTGCGAACATGAAGCCCAAGACCTCGCTGGGTGCCGGGTAGCACCGTGAAGCTAAGTATAGATGCTTAATCCTGGAACGCACGCTGCGCGCTGGTGCCAATCGCACCAGCGCCTGCGTGCTGCCGTGGAATTTGCTTGACCGGATTTTCAGGGAGACCTATTGTTCGGGGACGCCGGAAAGAGTGGCTTGGCCGGGTGGCAAAGTCGTGCGGCGGGTTGCGCTTAAGCCTGAGAGTACAACAGGCCAAAGGAGATGGAGATGGGGCGGGAGAAGGGTACGGAGGTCTTCCGGACGGTCGCGTGGTCGGCCGGACCGGGATGTCATGGCAATTGCGGGCAACTGCTCCACGTCAAGGACGGCAAGGTGGTTCGCGTGGAAGGCGACGAAAACCATCCGTGGAACCAGGGGCGGTCGTGTCCTCGTGCATTGGCGATGACGCAGTACATGTATCACCCGGACCGCGTGACGATGCCGCTCAAGCGAGTGGGCGCGCGCGGTGAAGGCAAGTTTGAGCCGATCTCGTGGGACGAGGCGTTTGACCTGTGCGAAGACAGGCTGCGCGATATCCGCGACAAACACGGCGCCGAGTCGGTGATCTTCTGCCAGGGCACGGGACGCGACATCGGTGGTCCGATATCGTTCCTTGCCTACAGCTTCGGCAGCCCCAACTGGTGCCAGCTGGGACTCTCGGGGCAGTCGTGCTACACGCCGCGACTGTGCGCGATGAAATCGATAATGGGCGACTTCTGCGTGCTGGATGCTTCGCAGTTCCTGGAGAAGCGCTACGCGGATCCGCAATACAAGTTCCCGAAGGTGATCATGGTGTGGGCGCAGAATCCGCCCTCGACGTGCCCGGACGCCTTCTTCGGCCACTGGATTGTGGACTGCATGAAGCAGGGCGGCTCGGAGATCATCAGCGTGGACCCGCGTTACACGTGGATGTCCACCCGCGCCAAGCATCACCTGCAGATTCGTCCCGGCACCGACGCCGCGCTGGCGCTCGGCATGATGAACGTAATCATCAACGAGGGCATTTACGACAAGGAATTCGTCGAGAAATACACCTCCGGCTTCGACCAATTGAAGGAGCGGGTGCAGAAGTACTCGCCGCGCGAAGTCAGCGAGATCACGTGGATTCCCGCGCAGAAGATCGTGGATGCGGCGCGGCTGTACGCGACGGCCAAGCCGGCGGCTCTGCACTGGGGCGTGCCGGTGGACATGGCTCCCGATGGCACGGCGGTGGCGCAGGCGATCCTTTGCCTGTGGACGATTACGGGCAACATCGACCAGCCCGGCGGCAACGTGATTGCGCGTCCGGCGTATGGCGTGAGCACCTACCCGTGGACGACGGAAGAACTGGTTGAGCTATACGGCAAGGACCTGGTGGCGCAGTTGGGGAAGAACCGCATCGGAGCCGACAAGTATCCGATGGTGAAGAACTTCCGCGGCTGGGCGCAGCCGGACATGGCCATCGATCAGATTTTCGACGGCAACCCTTATCCGATCAAGGCAGCGTGGATTCAGACCTGCAACATCGTGGCCGGGCAGGCGGCGCGGGCACGCTTCCACTACGAGGCGCTCAAGAAGCTCGACTTCGTGGTGGTGGTGGACCTGTTCCATAATCCGACCTCGATGGCGCTGGCCGATGTGTTCCTGCCGGCGGCGACCTTCCCCGAGAAGGACAGCTTCCGCTCGTGGTGGGCGCCGATGGGGGTGACGCAGAAGGTGGTCGAAGTCGGCGAGTGCCGGAGCGACTTCGAGATCAATCTGGAGATCGCCAAGCGGTTCAATCCTGAAGTGGCGAAGAAGTTTCCGACGGTGAAAGACGTCATCAACACGCGGCTGGCGCCTTCGGGCAAGACGCACGAACAGATCGTCAAGGAGGGCGGCTGGTCGATGCCTCCGGAGGGACAGTATCGTCCGTACCGGCGGCACGAGCGCGGGCTGCTCCGCGCCGACGGCAAGCCGGGGTTCAACACGGCGTCGGGCAAGGTGGAGCTTTACTCAAAAGTGTATGAGGGCTGGGGGCTTGATCCGCTGCCTTATTACAAGGAACCGGCGCAGAGTCCGACGGCGACGCCCGAGCTGTGGGAGAAGTATCCGCTGATCATGATCTCGGGCACGCGGAGCCCGCTGTTCTTCCACTCCGAGCACCGGAATATTCCGTGGCTGCGCGAGAAGATGCCGGAGCCGCTGGTGGACATCCATCCGGATACCGCCAAGGAACTGGGCGTGTATGACGGCGAGTGGGTCCATCTGGAGAACGACATGGGCAAGGTGCGGCGCAAGGTGCGGATCAGCCTCACCGTCCACCCGAAGATGGTCAACACCATGCACGGCTGGTGGAAGCCGGAAGAGGATGGCCGCGAGCCCAACCTGTTCGGCGCCTGGAAGTACCAGATCAACCAGATCGTGCCCGGACCGCAGGACAGCGTGTCGGGCTTTGGCGGCGGGCAGTACAAGACCACGCTGGTCAAGGTATCGAAAATGAAGGAAGGGGAGGCCGGCTAACCATGGCGCAGAACGGACTGCTGATTGAATACGATTTCTGTACCGGCTGTTTCAGCTGCGAAGTAGCTTGCCAGCAGGAACACGATCATCCGGTGGGACAGTGCGGGATCAAAATTGCCGAGTTTGTGATGCAGACGGGCAAGGCTGACCACCCGGTGGCGATCGATTACGTGCCGGTGCCGACCGACTTGTGCGACCTGTGCGCGGCGCGCACGGCCGCGGGCGGACAGCCGACCTGCGTGAAGCACTGCCAGGCGGCTTGCATGCACTATGGCCCGGTGGAAGAACTGGTGAAGATCATGGCGCGGAAGCCGAAGACGGTGCTGTTCCGGCCGAGGTAGGGGTAATCGGGCAAAAGGGTAATCGAGAAAATGGGTAATTGACGCCGTTCTGCGGGGCGGCGTCTCTTTTTTGGGAGCTGGCCTTTTGTGGCCGCTTTCAAGAGCGAGCCGCGCCGGGGTGCCGAATCGGGAAGTTATTAACGAGAACGCCTGTGGCTGTTGAAAAACTCGAGTTCTTCGAAAACCGGCCCAAAATCGGTGACCAGAAATGTATACCCGACCTTCGGCAAGCGATTGTAGGGAATCCTGACGGGATGTTTGTTGGGCCATTTCCGCAAGATCGAGTTTTTCAACAGCCACGCCTGTTCTCAACAACCATCGTGCGCTAGGCTGCTGCTGCATGGCCGAAACGCCATAAATACAGCGCATCTACGCTGACGACGCTAGCGAATGAGAACTAGTCCAAATCGTCGCTTATTTCTCTCGGCCTTGTCCAAGTGCGGCTTCACCCTGACTGTTGTGTTCTACGCACTCAGCTTCGTATATGAACCGCTGAAGACAATTCTCTGGCCCGGCTTTGTCCTGCTGTTTTGCGCCCTCGCTTTACTCGGTGTAGTGCATTTTGCTGAACTTCCCCAATCAAAATCCCCGGTTTATCTTTGGAAGGCATACGCTCGTGGCAGACCGGGATGGGTCTCTCTGGTTGGCAAGGTCTTGATTTTGTCTGCCATTGCCCATTTTGTTTGGCTTTTTATGCGGTGCGGTTCAGGTGTACCTGCGATTCAGGGCGGCGATTATGTGTTGGCTGCTCGTGGCATCGTGCTGAGGCACTTGACCAAAATTGAGTACACCGCCTTGATGGCAGATGCACTGCGATTCCCGTTGTCTATGGCACTTCTGCTTTTTTTCATTGTGACGGTTTACTGGTGGCGCAGGAATGAGGTTCGCATTTAGTGGGCTTGATGCCCGAGATTGTCGGGTGTCGTTGTCGTAACATCCCCATAGCACGAATCACTCTGGCGAGCGTCAGGTTGTGCTGAGGGGCTTGCTTTCATCAACGTAAGGCTCAACCGGAACAGCGAACGTGCGACTGAACAGGAAGGCGAAAGCTGTGCCTATTGGCAGCCACAGTACCAGTGTCCCGACTGCAAGTCGCCAGCCACGCAACCCAACAGCGTATGCGAAGGGCAGAGCAATCACGAGGCCAGCCCAGCCAGTCAGTTGCTGATACCATCGCGCCAATTGCCACTCGGCTCCGCAAAATTCGCAAACCAACGGCTTTCCGGCTTTGTAGTTAACCAGCGGTAACGGTTGTTTGCAGGAGGGACAGTTGCGTTGTCTTGGTCGCATGATGTTTTTGATGGAACCGTTGCATTCTCCCACAATGTGAATAGTGGTTGGCGTAAATGTATGGTCCGCCGCCTGACTGCAAGGGGAAAGTAGTTGGACGAAGGAGCAGTCTGCGCAAATGTATCCGGCCTCTGGTTGGAGATTATTCTCCGGGCCACGATGATGATCCGCGCGTGCCGGTCCTGATAAATCCCTC
>CAINCZ010000182.1 GCA_903847195.1 uncultured Acidobacteriota bacterium
AGCAAGATCACCCGCATCAAGTCCCCTACGGAGGTCGACCATTACCAGTTGCGGCGCACGACCGATATCTACGTCCGTCCGCTGAACGAGGATCTCGGCAAGATCGCGAACTCGATCGATGACATCATCGCTCATACGAAAGTGCCGGAGGGCCTGACGGTAACGCTGCGCGGCATGGTGCAGGGCATGCGTGTTTCGTTCAGCAGCTTCGCGGCCGGCCTCTGCCTCGCGGTGGTATTGCTATACCTCATCCTGGTCGCTCAGTTTCAGTCGTTCATCGATCCATTCATCATTCTTCTGGCTGTCCCGCCCGGAATCGCCGGCGTGATCCTGACGCTTTGGCTTTCCGGCACCACGCTCAATGTGATGTCACTGATGGGCGTCGTGATGCTGGTCGGCATCGCGGTCTCCAACAGCATTCTGATCGTGGAGTTCACACGCCACCTCCGCAGCGAGGGCATGGCGGTCCGCGAAGCAGTCGCGACAGCGTGCCGCGTCCGATTGCGCCCGGTGCTGATGACCTCGCTCGCGACGATCATCGGATTGCTTCCCATGGCGCTCAAACTGGGCGCCGGCAGTGAGGCCTATGCGCCGCTCGCTCGTGCCATCCTGGGCGGGCTGAGCGTCTCGGTGGCGCTGACGGTATTCCTCGTCCCGGCGGCCTACGTTCTGGTCTACGGAGAGCGGGGACCGGGCTCCGGGCGGCTCCGGCTCTGGAGGTCTCACTAATCGTGCGGAATTCAATACTTTTATTTGCGGCCTTGGCTGTCTGCGGTTCGCCCCGGTTCGCGATGGCTCAACCGCCGATGCATCTCACGTTGGCCCAGGCACAACAGCTCGCCATCCAGAACAATCCGCAATTTACCGCCGCCCGCTACAACGCGGCGGCTGCGTATCAGGTGGCGCCCCAATACAAGGCTGCCTACGAGCCGAACGTTTACGGCAGTCTCACAGGCGTCGGAGCCGACAATGGCAGCCGCCTCGCGGCCGGCGGTCTGACCAACCCGGTCGTGTACAACCACATCGGGTCGGGCCTCTCGATCGGGCAGATGATCACCGATTTCGGCCGGACGAGTAACCTGATCGCCATGGCCAAACTGGGGGCTTCCGCGCAGGACCAGGTCACGGAGACGACCCGCGCCCAGATCCTCCTCAATACCAGCCGCGCCTATTTCGCCGTACTGGGCGCGCAGGCACTGCTGAAAGTCGCCACCCAGACCGTCGCTGCTCGCCAAACGGTATCGGACCAGGTTTCGGCTTTGGCGGAAAGCAAGTTGAGATCGAGCCTCGACGTCAGCTTTGCGAACGTCAACCTGGCGGATGCCAAACTGCTCCTGGTTCAGGCACAGAGCAACCTGAAGGCCGCCGAAGCAGACCTGGCAACTGCAATGGGGCTTCCGAACGAATCGGGGTTTGTGCTGGCCGAGGAACCTATGCCCGCACCCATGCCGGACCGGGTAGACGAACTGATCCGTGAGGCGATGCAGAATCTCCCCGAACTGAAGAGTCTCCGTCTCCAGCAGAGCGCAGCCGAGCGGTTCACCAAGGCGGAGCACGCCCTCTACTACCCTTACATTGGCGTCGTCGGCACCGCCGGTTTCGTGCCCACCGGCTACGAAACGATTCCGGGACGTTACGGTGCGATCGGCATGAACGTCTCGATCCCGATCTTCAACGGCGGACTGTTCAAAGCCCGGCAGACGGAAGCTGAATTGAAGGCTAAGGCCGCAACCGAAAATGTGAACGACCTGCAAAACCGCGTCACCCGGGACGTGCGCGTCGCCTGGCTGAGCGCCACCACGGCATATGATCGCGTGGCCTTGACACAGCAACTGCTCCAGCAGGCCATGTCCGCGCTCGAGCTGGCGCAGGCGCGTTACGATCTCGGGCTGGGCAACATCGTCGAACTGAGCACGGCGCAGCTCAACCTCACCTCGGCGCAGATCGCCGTTACGAGCACGCACTACGATTATCAGACGCAGAGGATACTTGTTGATTTCCAGACTGGAGTCCTGCACTAAAGACGCTTTTCAAGGCACGCCGGGGCCGCACGCCGAAGCAGCCGGAAACGGGTTCGCTTCCAGGCAAGCAGCCGGGCGGCATACTCATTCTGCCCCGTGTCACGCCGGGGCCCCGACACAGCCCTCGGGCATGAGCTGGTTATGAATAGGGTTATTTCATTGGTCCGCAACTGTTTCCGTTCGATCGTTCGAGGGAACGGTTTTCCCGCTCCTGGCACTCCC
>CAINCZ010000183.1 GCA_903847195.1 uncultured Acidobacteriota bacterium
AACTCCTCGTACTTAGTGACCGGCAGCAAATGATCCATTTCACAGCCGTGGTGTGTGACATCATATGACTCAAGCATGTCTCTGCCACAGTAGACGCATTTGAAGGTATCCCGCAAGGATACGGCTAAACTCCAGTCAAACCACTTCTGCTTTATCCATTCGTCCTCCATTAACCGTTGCGCGATTTGGAGATAGTTAGGAGAGCCGCACTCGGCGCACGAAATGCAACCGGGCGGCAATTCATGGCCGCATGTAACGCAGTCGCTCATTCTGTCCCTCCCTCACATTACGCGGGACAGGGTAGCACAATTGCTACGGGGATCGGCATTCGACTGGAACATGCCCTACCGCAGCGCCTCGGTGAGCCTGCCGGTAGCGATGAGCGCCGCCACTTTGGCGATGTCGGGGGCCAGGGGGCGGTCGCGCTCCATCATGGGCACCGCCGAGCGGATCGCGGCCTGCGTGTGCTGTCCGCGTTTGGAGGTCTTCAGCGGCGCGAGGAAGTCGAGCGCCTGGGCTGCGCACAGTGCTTCAATCGCCATCACGTGGCGCGTGTTCTCGACCACCCGGCGCACCTTGAGCGCGGCGGCCATTCCCATCGAAACGTAGTCTTCCTTGTTGCCCGAGGTGGTGATCGAATCCACCGACGCCGGATGCGCCATCACTTTGTTCTCGCTAACCAGGGCGGCGGCCGTCACCTGTGCCATCATGAAGCCCGAGTGCAGGCCGGCGCCGGGGGCGAGAAAGGCGGGCAGCCCCTCGCTCAGTGTGGGGTTCACCAGACGCTCCGTGCGACGTTCGCTGATGCCGGCCAGCGCGCAGAGCGCGATGGCCAGAAAATCCAGCGCGAAGGCCAGCGGTTGGCCGTGGAAGTTTCCGCCCGAGATCACGTCGCCCTCGATCGGCGCGCCCGGCAGCGGACGCGGCGCCCCAACCTGCTTCGGCGGCAAAAAGACCAGCGGATTGTCCACCGCCGAGTTCATCTCGATTTCAAACACGTTGCGGCAGTAGGCGAGCGCGTCGCGCACCGCTCCGTGCACCTGCGGGATGCAGCGCAGCGAATATGCGTCCTGCACCTTTCCGCAGTTGGCGTGCGAGGCCCGAATCTGGTCCGCGCCTTCCAGCAGCAGCCGCAGGTTGCGGGCCACCAGAAGCTGCCCGGGATGGGGGCGCGCGCGATGGATGCGCTCATCGAAGGCGACCACCGTGCCCTTCAGCGCGTCGAGCGCCAGCGCCGCGATCACGTCCGCCGAGTCGGCCAGCGTCTCGCCGGCCAGCAGCGTCAGCACGCCGACGGCGAGCATCGCCTGTGTGCCGTTGATGAGCGAGATAGCCTCTTTCGCTTCCAGTTCGAGGGGCTGAATGCCGGCCTTCTTCAGGGCCTGCGCTGCCGGCATGGTTTCGCCGTCCAGTACGGCCTGCCCCTCGCCGATCAGTCCGAGGGCAAGATGCGCCAGTGGGGCCAGGTCGCCGCTGGCGCCTACCGAGCCCTGGGAAGGCACCACCGGGCACACGCCGCGGTTGAGCAGTTCGCACAGGGTGTCGATCACGATGGGACGCACGCCGCTGCAGCCCTTAGCCAGCGAGTTGGCGCGCAGCAGCATCATGGCGCGCGTTTCGACCGTTGAGAGCGGCTCGCCGACGCCTGCCGAGTGGGAGCGCACCAAGTTCAACTGCAGTTCTCGCACCTGCTCGTGCGGAATGCGCACGTCGGCCAGCTGGCCGACGCCGGTGGTGATGGCATAGGCAACGCCATCGCTGGCCACTAATTGGTCCACCAGTTCGCGGGCGCGTTCCACCGCGGTGCGCGCCTCGGGCTCGAGCATGACGGGGCGGCGCTCGCAGACCACCTCGCGCAGGTCGTCCGTGGTCAGGTCATTGCCATTCAGTTTGAGGGCGATCATGAGTTGTCCCCGGCGGCCGGAAGTGCACCGGCCGTATTGTTCACTTGCCCGCAATGCCCCGCAAGGCTTCCATGTACTTGGGCGGGAAGACGCGCTTTGACCCGTCGAGCGCCTGCGTCAGATGAATCGTCTCGCCCGTGGCCAGCAGCACGCCGTCAGTCGCGCGCGTCACCTCGTAAACGAAGTGGATCAGGTTACTGCGCACGCGCTGAACATGGCTCGTCACCACCAGTTCTTCGTCGTAGCGTGCGGGTTCCTTGTAGCGGCAGCGGACTTCGACGACCGGCAGGCGGCAGCCGTCCTGTTCCATCTGGCGATAGCTGAAGCCGAGCATACGCAGCAGTTCGACCCGGCCCACCTCGAACCAGATGATGAAGTTCGAGTGATAGACCACGCCCATCTGGTCGGTCTCGGCATAGCGGACGCGCACGCGGGTGGCGTGCGCATGGGACTTCGTCTTCACCCCGGCTGCTGCCGCGGAATCGGTGGAGTTGGATTTCTGCATCGTCTGCCTGCTGCCTTCCTGCCAGCGATCTGGCGCAAGAAACACAAAGATGATCGTGGATGTTCATTCTAAACAGTGCCGGGGCGGCCTGTCTTGCGGGCTCGGATGTAAGGCAGCGGAGCGGTGCTGAACAGGCGCAATCGTGGGGCGAACGGTCCCCAACCCCTGTCGTCATTCCGAGCGCAGCGAGGGATCTGCGTTTTGACTGGGTAATTCGGATGGGTCATCCTGAGCAGAGCGAAGGATCTGCTTCTTCCGCGATTGAAAGCAAAAGCAGATTCTTCGCTCCTTTCAGTCGCTCAAAATGACCCCATCAAAATACTTCTTGCACGAAGTTTGGGTCACCACACTAGTTCTTCGCCGTGATCATGCCGTGCCGCATGATCTCGCCGCCGATGCTCATCAGTCGCGGCAGGTCCCGCAGCAGCGGCCATTCGACCCCGCGCTCGGCGATGGCGTCCAGCACCGTTTCCGTCGAGATGTTGCCGATCAGGTAGTCCTGGGCGAACGGACATCCGCCATAGCCGCCAATGACCGAGTCGAAGCGGCGGCAGCCCGCGTCAAAGGCAGCCAGTATTTTCTCTCTCGCGTGCGCAGGCTTGCTATGCAGGTGGCAGCCAATTTCGATGTGGTCGAAGCGAGCCACGGCAGCTCCGACCAGTTCGCCGATCAGATCAGGTGTCGCCATGCCGGCCGTATCGGCCAGCGCAATCTGCTTGATTCCCATCTCGGCGATCAAGGCTACTGCCTCCAGCGACTCCTGCGGGTCCCACACGTCCTGGTAGGGATTGCCGAACGCCATGGAAATGTAGGCCACCACGCCCAGTCCATGGTCGTCGGCGCGCTGCTTGATCTTCTCCAGCTCCTCGACGGCCTGTTCGACCGTCTGGTTCTGGTTGCGTTCGAGGAACGTGGGCGAGACCGAGTAAGGGAAGCCCAGGGTATGCACGCAGCGGGTCTTGACCGCGCGCTGCGCTCCCTTGTCGTTCATCACTGTGCCGATCAGCTCCAGTTCGTGGTCCTTCATCTCGCGCTCGTGGTCGCGCATGTCGAGCGCGCGCAGCACGTCTTCGGCGTCGGCCATCTGGGGCACCGCGCGCGGCGAAGCAAACGAAACGGCGTCGATGTGCTTGAAGCCGGAGACGATCAGTTCGCGTATGTAGGTGGCTTTGACCGAGGTTGGAATGAACCCCTTGCGCCCCTGCCAGGCGTCGCGCGGGCTCTCGATGATCTTCACACGTGGCATGGCGACCTCCGCCGGCGACCGGTGGCCAGTGCCCAGCTTGGCGCCTCAGCCCCCTCCCGGAACCGGCGCCGCGGGACTGCTGACCTCTGGAGCCGAGTTTAGCCCAAAACCGGCGCGAAAGAGTTGATTGGACGGGTACACGCGGCGCCAAATTGGCGCGCGGGCACGGGCAGGTAGCCCGTGTCTCCCCAAGCAAAACCCCGTCCTGGCCTGCGCCTGGACGGGGTAGGGTATTAACATCGTTTGCTCCGCTAAGTCTGCAGAATTCCCGTCTTGAACTGCGGAATGTCAGGATTGAGCGACGCCGCTTCCAGCGAAGCGATCAGCACGTCGCGCGTGTCCATCGGATCGATGATCGCATCCACCCACAGCCGGGCCGCGCCGTAACGCGGGTCCATCTGCTCGCTGTAGGCCGCCTGCACCGATTCCATCAGCTGCTGCTTCTCTTCGGCCGACAGCCGCTTGCCGCCGCGCTCCAGTTGCTTCAGCTTGATTTCAACCAGCGTCTCGGCCGCCGACTCGCCGCTCATCACCGTATAGCGGGCGGTAGGCCAGGCAAAGATGAAGCGCGGGTCATAGGCCTTGCCGCACATCGCATAATGTCCGGCGCCGAACGAGCCGCCCACGATGATGCTGATCTTGGGAACGACCGAGTTGGCGACCGCGTTCACCATCTTTGCACCTGCCCGGATGATGCCTTCGCTCTCGGCCTGCTTGCCCACCATGAAGCCGTTCACGTCGTGCAGGAAGACCAGCGGCACCAGGTTCTGGTTGCAGTCCATGATGAAGCGCGCGGCCTTTTCGGCCGACTCGGGGTAGATCACGCCGCCAAATTCGACGCGCTTGTTTCCATCCGAGCCGATCTGCGTGGCGTGCTTCTTCTGGTTGGCAACGATGCCGACGGCAAAGCCGCCGATGCGGGCGTAACCGCAAACGATCGTCTGGCCGAAATCGGGCCGGTATTCGTCGAAGCGGCTGGCGTCCACCACGCGGGCGATGAGCTCGCGCACATCGTACTGGTGCGCCGGATCGCTGTCGAAAATTCCGTAGATTTCTTCGCCCTTGTAAGCCGGCGCCTCCGGCTTAATCCGGCTGAATGGCGCATGCGGGCGGTGCCCCATCTTGTCCACCAGCGAGCGAATGCGCGTGATGCAGGCTTCGTCGTTCGGCTCGCGGAAGTCCACTGTGCCGCTGATGGCCGCATGCAGCTTGGCGCCGCCGAGTTCTTCGGCCGTCACCTTCTGCCCGATGGCCGCCTGCACCAGTGCCGGACCAGCCAGGAATAGACCGCTGCCTTCCGTCATCAGCACGTGGTCGCACATCACCGGCAGGTAAGCGCCTCCGGCGACGCACATGCCCATGATGGCCGTGATCTGCGGAATGCCCATGGCCGACATCACGGCGTTGTTGCGGAAGACGCGCCCGAAATCATCCTGGTCGGGGAAGACGTCTTCCTGCAGCGGCAGGAAGATGCCGGCCGAGTCCACCAGGTAGATGGTCGGGATGTGGCTCTGGATCGCGATGTTCTGCGCCCGCAGGACCTTCTTCGCCGTCATCGGGAAAAACGCGCCGGCCTTCACCGTCGCGTCATTGGCGATCAGCATGAAGGTGCGCCCGTTGACCAGGCCCAGCCCGGTGACGACCCCGGCCGCAGGAGCGCCGCCCCACTCTTCATACATGCCGTGAGCCGCGTACAGGCCCAGCTCAAGCAACTCCGTACCCGGATCGATCAGCTTCGCCAGACGTTCGCGGGCGGTCAGCCGACCCTTGGTGTGCTGTGCCGCAATCGCGTTCTTGCCGCCACCCTCGCGGATTTCGGGCTCTTCGTTGCGCAACTGCTCGACCAGGCGGGCCATCGCCCGCATGTTGGTCTCGAAATGAGGGCTGGAGGTATCAATGCGGGTAGGTAGAACGTTTTGGTCGGCGGACGCATCCTTGGTGGGCGGTTCCTTGCTCTTCTGTGCCATTCATGCCTCGTTAACTCAAACAAACAACGCTACAACAGCGCCCGCAAGGGGTGCAACCCTTGAATGCGCGAATCTCGCGGGCCGTCTTTGCCGCCCCGGGGCTACTCCGCCGTGGCCGTGGCCGGTGCGGCGCAAATGCCGCGCTGGCCGGCCTTTTCGCGAATAAAGCTGACGATGGAGTCCATGGCCGTACCAGGCTGAAAGATGGCAGCCACGCCCGCCTGCTTAAGCCTCTCCACGTCCACGTCGGGGATAATGCCGCCGACCACCACCATGATGTCTTCCGCCTTCTGCTGGCGGAGCAACTCCAGCACGCGCGGCACGATGGCGTTGTGCGCGCCGGAAAGAATCGAAAGTCCGATCACATCCACATCTTCCTGCACTGCGGCTTCAACGATCATTTCCGGCGTCTGCCGCAGGCCGGTGTATATCACTTCCATGCCGGCGTCGCGCAGGGCGCGGGCAATCACCTTCACGCCGCGGTCGTGGCCGTCGAGTCCGGGCTTGGCCACCAGTACCCGAATTCTGCGTTCCCCTGCCATACTGCTTTCCTTTGACGCCGCCAGAACTGCCTAGTGTGACTTGGCCCCTTCCATCGGCGCACCGCCCTGGTGGGGATTCGGGGTGCCTGCGGGCGGCACCGCCATTCCGCCGTGCGCATTGCCTTTGGCCGCGGGCGGCATCGTCACACCGGCGTGCGGATTGCTGCCCCCGGTGCTGGGTGTTCCCATGCTGCCGGGCGGGGTGCAGGTCACGCGTCCGCTCTGCGCCACGCGCAGCGCGGACGGACAGTCGGCCGCCGACACCTTGCCCGGAGCGCCGCCACCCTTCGCGCTTTCGGCCTGTACTGCGTATAGTTTGCCGTTCGCCGCGCCCGCCACGCCGACGGTCAGACCGGGCATGTCATAGGCGACGTAGAAAGGCAGTTTCGCCTTGTTGGCTTTCATGGCGCAATCGGCGGCCGCCTGCGAATCGACGTTCAAGCCGAGGCGTCCGCAGTTGGTGGCGTTCTTGCCGGCCAGCTCCTGCAACTTCTGCGTAACCTGATTGTTCGGGGCGGTGCCTGCCGACGCGCTTTCCGGCGCGGCGGTTGCAGGCGCGGGCGTCGCCGCAGCCGGTGCCGCTTGCGATGTGTTCGCCGTGGCCGGAGCCGGGGCCGAACTCGTTGACTGGTTGCAACCGGCGAGCCAGCAGCACAGCGCCAGCACGATGACGGAAACGCAAGCTCTCTTCATGGCAATCTCATTGTAATCAAAGCTCCAGTTTACTGGTACCAAAGTCGCGCGTCTCACAGCACGCTGGTCTCGACGTAGGTTCCGTATACGTCGCCCAGTGCGCCGCAGATTTCGCCGACCGTGGCGTAGGCGCGAACCGCGTCGATGATGTACGGCATGGTGTTGGCCGGCGAAAGCGAGCCATCAGAGGGCGCCTTCGGCTCCTGGGCGGCGACCCGCCTGAGGGCGTCCAGGCGGCGGCGCACTTCGTCGTTCGACCGACCGGCCCGCAGAACCCTGAGTTTGGCGATCTGGCGCTCGCGGATTGTCTCATCGATATAAAGCGTCGCGGGCGAAGCCTCCTGACTGGTGAAGTCGTTTACGCCGACGACGATCTTCTCGCGCGCTTCCACCGCCCGCTGATATTGATAGCTGGCCTCGGCGATCTCGCGCTGCGGATAGCCCAGCTCAATCGCGCGCACCATCCCGCCCATGGCATCGAGCTTGTCGAAGTATGCGAAGGCGCCTTTTTCCAGGTCGAGCGTCAACCGCTCCACGAAGTAGGAACCGGCCAGCGGATCGAGCGTCTGCGTTACGCCGGACTCATAAGCGATGATCTGCTGCGTGCGCAGCGCGATGCGCGCAGCTTCTTCGGAGGGCAGCGCCAGCGCCTCGTCGTAGGAATCCGTGTGCAGCGACTGTGTGCCGCCGAGCACGGCCGACAGGGCCTGCAAGGCCACTCGGGCGATGTTATTCAGCGGCTGCTGCGCCGGCAGTGAAACGCCCGCCGTCTGGCTGTGGAAGCGCAGCAGGCAGGCGCGCTCCTGCCGTGCGCCGAATCGCTCGCGCATCACCTTGTACCAGATCTTACGCGCGGCCCGGTACTTCGCGATTTCCTCAAAGAAATCGCTGTGGGCATTAAAGAAGAAGCTCAGCCGCGGCCCGAACTCGTCCACGTCCAGCCCGCGGCGGCGCGCCCATTCCACGTATTCCACGCCGTCGTAAAGCGTGAACGCCAACTCCTGCAAGGCCGTCGAGCCGGCCTCGCGGATGTGGTAGCCGCTGATCGAGATGGTGTTGTAGCGCGGCACCGCCTTCGCGCCGAACTCAAACGTATCGATCACCAGCCGCATCGACGGGCCGGGCGGATAAATAAATTCCTTCTGCGCGATGTACTCCTTAAGAATGTCGTTCTGGATCGTGCCGGATATCTGGCGCCAGTCGGCGCCCTGCTTTTCGGACACCACCAGGTACATCGCCCACAGGATCGAGGCCGGGGAATTGATGGTCATGGAGGTGGTGACCTTCGCCAGGTCGATGCCGTTGAGCAGGATCTCCATGTCCTCCAGCGAATCGATGGCTGCGCCGCACTTGCCGACCTCGCCTTCGGCCAGCGGATGATCGCTGTCGTAGCCCATCAGGGTGGGCAGGTCGAAGGCGACCGAGAGTCCCGTGCCGCCGTGCGCGAGAAGATAGCGGTAGCGTTCGTTGGTCTCCTCCGGCGACCCGAAGCCGGAAAACTGGCGCATGGTAAAAAGCTTTCCGCGATATCCCGTGGCGTGAATGCCGCGTGTGTAGGGTGGCTGGCCCGGATAACCGAGATGCCGCTCGTAGTCCCAGTCGGTGGGAAGATCGGCGGGCGTATAAAGGCGCTGCACCGGATATCCGCTGATGGTGGTGAAGCGCGCGCGGCCTTCTTCGTCGCGGTTGATGCCCGTGGCCGCGCCCAGCGGCTTTTCCGGTGCGTGCGCCAGCGCGGGCGACAACGTGCGCTGTTCCCATTCGCGCGCAGCGGCGGTCCGTTCGCCGTGCACAGCGTCGCCTGCAACCGCTGTCCCGGTGATCGGTTTCCGCAATTTTTCTTCCGCCATGTGCGCCTCCAGTCACTCGTGATGCAGCGCCGCTTGCTTGCGAACGGCGACTGCATAGTGATCTCCCACATCACTAATGATGCAAGCGCGAAGAAAACGAGTCGCAACTGCTTGATCGAGTCAAAGGAATCGGAGTTCTGTGCTAGAATTTTCTCAGTCGCAGTAGGCCCGTAGCTCAGTTGGTTAGAGCGCTTCCTTGACACGGAAGAGGTCGATGGTTCGAGTCCATTCGGGCCTACCAGTTTTTATCTTTCCTGCTTTTCACCCGGACTTTTCTTGCAAGGCGCAGGACCGCTACATTCTTCTGGTGGGCGGCAGCTTGCTTTAGCAATGATTTCTGGCGGTGACTTCAATTTTGTGGGGGATGGACCGGAATGAAGCTCGACAGTGCCATCAAAGTGGCTTTGGAACACGAACGCGGGGTGTGCGAAGCCTATCGCGAAGCGATGAAGAAGAGCTCGGACGAGAACGGCAAGCGCGTTTTCAGCGCCCTGTGCGATGAAGAACTCTTCCATGTGAAGTACCTGGAGGAGCGGCTCTCCGAGTGGGAGAAGACCGGGAAAATCACGGTGAAGAATCTCGCCACCGCCGTCCCCTCGAAAGCGGCCATTACCCGCAGCCTCGACGATGTGCGCAAGACCGTGAAGGTCAAGCGGACGACTCTGCAGGACGTCGAACTGGAGTCCCTGCGCAAGGCCCTGGCCGCCGAGATCAAGACCACGATCTTCTATCGCGAGATGGTCGCCAAGCTGGACGGCGAAGGGCAGCAACTCTTCAAGCGCTTCGTGGAAATCGAAGCGGGCCATGAGGCCCTGGTGCAGGCCGAAATCGACTCCGTCAGCAACTGCGGCGTCTTCCTGGGTGCCCTCGAGTTCAGCCTGGAACAGTAGTCGCTGCCGTACCCTACGAATCGCAACATCGCCCACTCATGCCGCCGGCTTGAGTGGGCGTTTTCTTTTCCCATCCCGCTAACGTACCGCCCATACCTCTAACGGGGAATTATCGGCATCCGCCGCGCGGCCTCTAATGAAGCTGACAATGCGAGCCCATGTCCCGGCAGTGCAATCGGTATTGCATCGCCAGCGCCATCGACCGGCCCCATGTTTCGAGAAAACCTATGAGTTTGCAGGCAGCCGTAACGAAGTTTCCAAGTCTTGAAAGGCGTCCCGTTGGGCCGCCGTTGTGCGTCGATCTGGATGGCACCCTGATCCGCACCGATATGTTGTTTGAATCACTGCTGCGCGCCGTCAAAGAGCACTGGTGGACGGTGCTGCTGGTTCCCTTCTGGGCGCTGCGCGGCCGCGCCTATCTCAAGCATCGCCTGGCCCAGATGGCCGAGATCAATCCAGCCCTGCTGCCCTATCGAGAGAACCTGCTCGACTGGTTGTGGGACGAATATTCCGCCGACCGCCGCATCGTTCTGGCCACCGGCTCGGACCGCCGCTGGGCGGATGCTGTGAGCCGGCATCTCGGCATATTCGATGAGGTTGTTGCCAGCACCGACGGCCACAACCTCACGGGGCGCGCAAAAGCGAAGTCCCTGGTCGAACGCTTCGGCGAGGGCGGATTCGACTACGTCGGCGACAGCCGCGCCGACCAGCCAGTGTGGCGGTCCGCGCGCTACAGCATTGCCGCCGGTGAAGCGTGCAGCGGACAGGGTTTCAAACTGTCCTTCCCCAATGCCACGAGTGGGCTCATGGCCGCCGTTCGCGCGCTGCGTCCCAAGCACTGGGCAAAGAACCTGCTGGTCTTCCTGCCGCTGCTGGCTAGCCACCGCATTTTCGATGGAGCGTTGCTGCTGCGCGCGGTGCTGATGTTTGCCGCCTTCAGCGCAACCGCCTCGGCGGTCTACCTGGTCAATGATCTACTCGATCTGGAATCTGATCGCCAGCACCCGGTCAAGCGCCGCCGCCCCTTTGCCAGCGGCGATCTTTCGCTCCAATGGGGACTGATTGCAGCGCCGCTGCTGTTCATTCTTGGCTTCGCTCTGGCCGCGCCGCTGGGCGCCGGTTGCGTGGCGATCCTTGCGACCTATCTTTTTCTGTCGACGCTTTACTCCGTCTACCTCAAACGCAAATTGCTGGTGGATGTCTTCACCCTCGCCATTCTCTACACCCTGCGCACCATCGCCGGCGGCGCCGCTACGGGCGTGCTGTGTTCCGTCTGGCTGCTGGCGTTCTGCGTCTTTCAGTTCCTGAGCCTCGCCTTTCTGAAGCGCTCGGCGGAGTTGAAGCGGTTGACGCGGCAATCCAAGACCGAAAGCACGGGGCGCGGATATTTCAGCTGGGACCTGATGCAGGTGAATACCTTCGGCGTCTCCGCCGGTTATGTCGCCAGCCTGATCCTGGGTATGTACATCGGTGGCGACTCCGTGCGCGTTCTGTATCGCCAGCCGGCCTGGCTGTGGGTCATCGTCCCGCTGCACCTCTACTGGAACGTCCGTGTATGGCTGCTGTCCCATCGCGGAGCAATGGATGAAGACCCGATCGTCTTCGCCGCCTCCGACCGGGTTACCTGGATCTGCGCCGCCATCGGGTTTGTGGCGCTGGCAGCCGCTACCTTTGGCGGGTTCACGCTGCCGGGGATCGCGCAATGAAGCGCGAAGGCTGCGGTTTCATTGCCTTCCTGGCGGTCTGGCTGCTCATCAACGCCATCACGCTCTCGCGCTATCCTGCCGTATGGGTGGACGAAATCCAGTTCGCCGACCCGGCCGTGCGTCTCGCCACGGGTCATGGATTTACCTCGACCGCGTGGTTTGCTCAGGACTCGGCGCGCTTCTTCGCCGGAAATGTGCCGCTTTACTCCGCGGTGCTCGGTGGCTGGCTCTCGCTGTTTGGTCCGGGCCTGATTGCCGAGCGTGCGCTCAACCTCGTGCTGTTTGCCTGCTTCCTGACGCTGGTGTGGCGGTTCCTGTGCGTGACCGGTTTTGTCCGCAGCGCCAATTGGCGGCTGCTGGCAATCGCGCTGCTGGCGACGGGTCATGCCATGACGTTTTCTTTCCGCTCAGGACGCTACGACGTGCTGGGCATGACGCTGGCGGCCACTGCCATGAACCTGTGGGTTTCACAGCGCGGCGCAAAGTGGCTGCCCCTGATCGGTCTGCTGCTGCCCGCCGCCGGGTTGCAATTGCTGCCGGCGGTACTGCTGGCCTGCGTGCTTCTGCTCGTCCTTGATTGGTCGGCGTCGCTGCGCAAGGTCGCACTGCTGCTCGGCGGATGCGTTGCCGGATGGCTGGGGCTGCGGACTATCTATGCGGGACTGGGTGTCTGGGGCGATTTTCAAAGCTCCACGCGTGCTATCGGCCTGATCGGCCACTCGCTGCTGGCCAAGCTGCACAGCCTCCCCATGGCTTACAGCAATGACAAGAGCAGGGTGCTGCTGTTCGCCGCCGCACTCTTGATCTTTGCCGTGGCCCCGCGCAAGCGTGTGGCTTTCCCGCGTGTTCTGCTGTTGGGTGTGCTGGCTTTGCTCGTGCTTCTGCCCGCGGCCATGCACATGGCAGGGAAGTTCCCGATCTATTACGGATGGATGGTCTACCTGCCGCTCACCCTTGCCTTCGTATCTTTGGCAGCTGCGACCTGGCCCTTGATGAGCAACGCAACCAAGGGCGCTGCCCTGGCGCTGGTAGCCATGGCCATGCTGGTAGGGCTGCCGCTTCGTCTTGCCGCCGTTGCCGCCCAGTGGCATGACCGCGACCCGGCGCGGGTGGCGGCTTTCGTGAAAGAAAATCTCGACTCCGGCGAATTGGCGCTGATCGATTTCAAGCTCTACTATCCGGTGATTGCCGGGGGCACGCATCCGTTGCTGCCCACCTACGTGCCCGCCATGCGGCCCGCGGAGAAGAGCCGCATCCAGGTTCTTGCGCTGCGTCCCGAAGACCTGCTGCCTTCCGAGCAGGCTCTGGGCGGCGTCTGGAAGCGCACCGGCGTCCGGCTGGAAGCGCCTGCCAGTCCCCGGATTCTGCGCAGGCTCATTACTGAACTGCGCGAGGAAAACTACCCCATTGAGGTGTATCGGCGGAGCACCCGGACCGGGCAGTAGCCCGCGCTCCAGGGCAGGGGAATGGCTGTTTCCGGGCATGAATCGCGGTTACCAGCGTGCCTCGTGCCGATTGCAATTTTGGTTTTGCCCGTTCGTATTCCTGATAATCTGGCGGGAAGGGAATACCGTTGTGGGCGCTTGCTGTACCGCATGAAAGCTGGCCTGCGAGTGAGATTTGATCGTCCCACTGAACAGCGGAAAATCGAGACCCTCGGCAGAGGTGGTTTCCATTGGGCAGGGCTCCCAGCAGTTCGGACAAGGCGCCGGCGCTTCCGGCGGGTGGACTCGTGAGCAAGCTGCGGGTTACCAACGGCAAGGCCGCGCTGATCTTCGCTGCGGCGATCGGCATTGCAGCCTCATTAGCGCTGTTTTCCATCCTGCGGCGGATGGACAGGATCCGTGCCGAGGCGCAGTTCTACCAGGCTGCGGAGAACCGCCTCAACCTCGTCCGCATCAACGTCAACGCCGCGATGGACACCGTAAGCCTGCTGGCAAGTTATTTCGCTTCCAGCGAAGGCGAGCCGCCGAGTCGCAAGGCTTTTTCCACCTTCGTTACGCCCGCCCTCGGTGCTCATAACTACATCCAGGCGCTTGAGTGGATTCCCCGCGTCGAGGTTGCGGCCCGGCCCAACTACGTGCGGCGGGCGAAGGCGGACGGTTTCCCGAATTTTGAATTCATCGAGACTCAGCCTTCTGGAGACATGGGACTCGCGGGTTCCCGTGCTGAGTATTTTCCGGTCTATTACGTTGAGCCGCTGCAAGGCAACGAGCGCGCCCTGGGATACGATCTCGCCTCAAACCCGGTACGCTTGGCGGCGATCAAGGAGGCGAGGCTTACGGGCCAGACCGTTGCCACCGCGCGGGTGCGTCTCGTGCAGGAAAAGGGCGATCAGTTCGGCACCCTGGTTTTTGCCCCCACTCTGACGAAGTCGGCCGGAGTAAATGGTGCGCAGGTAAAAAGACTCAAAGGGTTTGCCCTTGGCGTGTTCCGCATGAACAGCCTGGTCGGAGTCCCGGACCTCTCGCAGGACCGCAATGCCAGCCGCCTCGTGAACACCTATCTTTTCGATATGAGTGCGCCGCCGCAGGAGAGGCAGCTTTTCCCGAGCGCGCCGGTCTCGGTGAGCCTTGAGTCCCTTACCGCCGGACTGAATGTGAGTACCCAGTTGGATGTTGGCGGGCGGAAGTGGCTGTTGCTCGCGGTGCCTGGGCCGGGATACGAGCGCTTGAGTTCTTCCGGCAGCCCGGCGCTCGTGCTGCTGCTTGGGCTGTCGATCACGGGACTCTGCCTGCTTTACCTTAAGCTCGAACTGAAGGCCGACCGTGCCGACCGCCTGGCGCTTGAGGCGCGCAGCGCAAACCGCGCCAAGAGCGAGTTCATTGCCAACGTCAGCCACGAGATTCGCACGCCCATGAATGGCGTGATTGGCATGACGGCGCTGCTCCTGACTTCCGACCTCACGCCCCAGCAGCGCCATTACGCCGAGGTGGTCGATTCCAGCGCGAAGTCCCTGCTCGGGCTGCTCAACGACATCCTGGATTTTTCCCAGATTGAGGCGCACAAGATGAAGCTGGACAGCGTGAATTTCAGCTTGAGCAGCCTGATGAATGAGTTTGCGGCCATTACCGCCGCGCGGGTTGCCTACAAGAAGCTGGAGTTCGTGTCCAACATTGCGCCCAGCGTCCCCGACCGCTTTCGCGGCGACCCGGGGCGCCTGCGTCAGGTCCTTTTCAACCTTGTCGGCAACGCGATCAAGTTCACCAGCCAGGGCAAGATTACCGTCTGGGTGAAGCTGGTCAGCGAAGACGAGGAAAATGCTGAATTGCACTTTGCCGTGCGCGACACCGGCATTGGGATTCCCGCGGCCAAGCAGCACCTGCTTTTCAAGCAGTTCAGCCAGGTGGATTCCTCCACCACGCGCAATTACGGCGGATCCGGCCTCGGCCTGGCCATCTCCAAGCAACTCGTGGAACTGTGGGGCGGCCAGATTGGGTTCCATAGCCGCGAGGGCAAAGGCTCCGAATTCTGGTTCACGGTTCGGTTGGGCAAGCAAGGCGAACAGAGCCAATCCGACTCTGCCCCGGCCGCAGCGCGCGTCCTGGTAGTCAATGGGAATGAGGCGAGCCGCGAAGCCCTGATCGCGCACATTCAATCGGTGCAGATGCAGGCGTCCGGGGCCGAAGACGGTTTCACGGCGTTGCGCCGGTTGCAGGCTGCCGCGCTGGAAGGCAATCCGTTCCATGTGGCCCTGCTCGATGTGGAAACACCTGGAATCGACGTGGAGGCCTTGGCACGGCGGATACTCCGGGACATGAGCATCAACCGCGTTCGCCTGATTTTGCTCGCCTCGGAAGGCGACGAGCCGAGCCAGCGCTGGGAGCAGGCCGGCTTTGCCGCCTGCCTGATGCGACCCGTGGGGCCCGAGCGACTGCTCGATTGCCTGGCCAATGCCCTCGGCGCCGAACCGCTCAGCCCGCGAGAGGAGCCCAGCGCGGCGCATCCTGCTCTGCCCGAGCGGCGCTCTGGTGACGGGCACATTCTGCTGGTAGAAGACAACCGGATCAACCAGCAGGTGGCGTGCGGCATATTGCAGCATATGGGATGGCGCGTAACCGTGGCCGAGAATGGCGAGCAGTGCCTGGAACTGCTGAGTTCACGGAGCTTCGATCTCGTGCTCATGGACCTGCAGATGCCCGGGATGGACGGCTATGAGGCCACCCGCCAGATCCGCTCCGGCCGTTACGAAGAGATCGATCGCCTGATCCCGATCGTTGCCATGACTGCGCATGCCCGGCACCAGAAGAAGTGCCTCGCAGCCGGCATGAATGATTATCTCTCCAAGCCGATCGATCCGCAGTTGCTGGCCGAGATGGTTGAGAAGTGGGCGATCAGGCGCGAACCCGCCGGCGCACCTGCGCCAGCACCGGCCGGTGAAGTTGCTGCGCCCGACGCCGGTTCCTCCGGCGCGGTTTTCAACCGCGACAGCTTCCTGGATTGCATGATGGGCGATCCCGAACTGGCCAAGGCCGTGATCGCCGCTTTTCGTGAGGAACTGCCTGCGCTGCTGCGCATGTTGACGCAGCGGATCGCGGTCGGCGACTCCGATGGAGTTGCTCGGGAGGCCCATAAACTCAAAGGAGTATCAGCCAACGTCGGCGCCGGAGAGCTTTCGGCCCTTGCCACGGAACTCCAGCGTGCCGGCGAGGCCAAAGACGGCGAGACGATTGCCCGGCTGGCCAACCAGCTGGATGCCTGCGCCCGGCGGCTCCAGGCTGCGCTTGAGCAGTGGCAGAATGAAGTTACGCCGCTCCAGTCGTTCACAGAACAACCGCCGTTGTAGCGTTTTGCCCCGTCCATTCGACCTTTCTCGACCCTCTCAGCGGGGCACCGCTGTTGTTTTCCCCGCGCGAGCATGCCTCCAGCGGAGGCGGCCATGCCTCTAACGGGGGAATGTCGGGGCAACGGCAAAATCGTCTAATACTTGAGGAAGCAGGGCTGCGGTAATGCATGCCTGATCCCAGGGGAATTAGACGGATGCAAGTGCAAAGCAAGGCAGCACGGCCAGGAAAATCGGAACGAGCGCAAACCTCCGAGCGTTTGCATTTCTGCAAGGCACAGAGCAGCGCGCTGGCGCACGCCACCCCGAGCATTCGCACGGGACTTGCCCGCGCCGCCGGCCGGGCTGAGCGCACCACGTTCGACCTGGTGAAACGCGCAACCGACATTATCGTCGTCGGTCTTGCTCTGGTCGCACTCTCTCCCCTGATGGCCGTAGTGGCGATCCTCATTAAGCTCTCCGATGGCGGCCCCGTTCTTTTCTGGCAGGATCGCGTCGGCAAGTACGGGAGCATCTTCTGCTTCCCCAAGTTCCGCTCCATGCGCATGGATGCCGAGCAGCTCAAGGACGAGCTGCTTGCCGCCAATCAGCATGGCGCCGTCGGAGTCACATTCAAGATGAAGCATGACCCGCGCGTCACGCAGGTCGGCCGCTTCATTCGGCGCTTCAGCATCGACGAGTTGCCGCAGCTGTGGTGTGTACTGCGTGGTCAGATGACGCTGGTTGGGCCTCGCCCGGCCGTGCCGCGCGAAGTCCGCGCCTACCGCAGCTCCGACCGCCGCCGCCTTGCCGTCACCCCCGGCCTGACTTGCATCTGGCAGGTAAGCGGGCGCTCCGAGATCCCCTTTGAACGTCAGGTCGAAATGGACTGCGAGTATATCCAGAGCCAGAGTTTTACGCAGGACCTCACACTGCTGGCGAAGACGATTCCGGCTGTGATCAACGGACGTGGAGCCTATTGAGTATGGTCGCTCTTCAATTTCCCCCCACGCGCGAAGGCCTGGCCAGAAAGCAGGCGGTGGCTCTGCGGGCGAACCTGCCCGGCGTCATCCGCCTTCGCCGGCTCTGGTCGCGCGTCCTGCCGCGCGAGGCATCGCGGCTGCTCGACCTGCTCGCGGCAGTGCTCGGGCTGGCGCTGTTCGCGATCCTCTCTTGCGTGCTGCTGTTTCCGCCGTTGCAGCGAACCATCTGCACCGGCCGGCGTGGGCGGAAGTACGCCGAGCTTGGCTGGCGGTCGGTCGGCGGGCTGCGCGGGCGCATCATTCGCCGTCTGCACCTGTGCGGGCTTCCCTGCGTGTGGAACCTGTTGCGCGGCGAGATCGCTCTGGTCGGCCCAACCCTCACCAGCCTGGAGCAGCAACCGAGCACCGGACGCCAACTGCGCCGCTGCCGCGACGTTGCTCCCGGCATCTGGAGCCTGTTTGGCCTGCGCCGTGCCACCAGCATCGACTTTGAGGACGAACTCGCCACCGAGGCCGACTATATCGAATCGCGCTCCTGGAAGCGGGACCTAGGCGTGATGTTCCGTTCGCTGCTGACTGCGCTCTACGGCGGCGGAGCGGCACCGCGCACTTCGGCGGACGTGCGCCATCTGGGCGTCAGGATCGACAACCTCACCATGCAGGAAGCCTGCGAGTGGATGACCGTGCGCGCGCAGCATCGCGAGGCGCCGGTGCAGGTAACCTTCGTCAACGCGCATTGCATGAACGTGGCCTGCACCGATGCCGGCTATCGCGCCGTGCTGGACTCCTCGGTGCTGGTGCTGGCCGACGGTATCGGCATGAAGCTGGCGGGCAAGCTGCTCAAGCGCCCGATCGTGCAGAACGTCAATGGCACCGACCTCTTCCCGCGCCTTTGTGCCCGCCTGCGCGACCAGGGCCTCAAGACTTTCCTGCTGGGCGGCCAGCCCGGCGTCGCCGAAACCGTGGCGCAGTGGATGCGCACCAATTTTCCCGGATGCATCGTTGCGGGCACGCAGCACGGCTACTTCGGACAGGAGCACGCCGCGCAGGTGGCCGAGCAGATCCGCCATTCCGGCGCCGACCTGCTGCTGGTTGCCATGGGCGTTCCGTCGCAGGACAAGTGGATTGCGCAGAATCTGGCGCAAACCGGGGTCGCCGTTGCCGTCGGCGTCGGCGGGCTTTTCGACTTTTACTCCAACCGCATACCGCGTGCGCCGATGTGGCTGCGCGAGCTGGGACTGGAGTGGGCTTACCGTTTGTATTGCGAACCCGGCCGCATGTGGCGGCGTTACATCGTCGGCAACCTGGTCTTTCTGGCGCGCGTATTGCGCGAACGCTGGACGGGCATGCCGCCGCTGCGAGAGGAAACGCGATGATCGCACTGATCGAATGTCCTGATCTTACCGGTCCCGAGAGCCCCTGGGGCGAAGGCGTGGACACCTGTCTGCTCAACCTCGTTGACCGCCCCATGCTGCAACATGTGCTGGAGTCTTTGGCGGACTGCGGAGTCCAGACCGTGCACGTACTCATGGCGGAGCCCAATCGCGACCGCCTTGACCTGCTGGGTGATGGCGCCCGCTGGGGGATGACGCTGCGCATATGGCATCCGTCGCTTCCCGGGGTTGCCATGCGCGAATCTGCCCGTCAAGACCTGCGCGCCGCCGGCGGTCTGGTGATCGGTCGCGGAGACACTCTGCCGCGGCTTGCCGAACTGACGGCGAGTGATCCTCAAGCCCAGGTCTTGCGTACCGCCGGCAAGAGCGGAGGATGGGCCGTGCTGCGTGGCGAAGCTGCCGACGATTGGCTGGGCACACCGGATGGCGAGCAACCCGCCTCCCCGGCCCGCTATCGTGAAACGGAGTGGATCGATACCACCACCCCCCAGGCACTGCTTGCCAGCCAGCGCCTGCTGTTGGAAGGCAGTTTCGGCCCGATACCTCTTTTCGGCCGCGAGATGTCGCCGGGCGTCTGGGTGGGCCGCGGCGCAAAGATCCACAAGACCGCAGTCATTGAGGCCCCGGCTTACATCGGAGCTTTTGCGTTCGTCGGGCCGGGATGCAGGGTTGGCGCCGGATCGGCCGTTGGCGAGAGCGCCGTGCTTGAGGAAGGCTGCGCGATCGCGGGATCGCTGGTGAGCTACAACACGCGGATGGGAAGAGGACTGGCCCTGATCAACTCCGTGCTGATCAAGTCCGTGCTCTACTCGACGAGATTTGCTACGCGGGTCGTACTGGAAGACGAAGCCCTGGCCAGCGCTATCTGAGCGCCTCCGGAAACGCCGACCCAAACAACCGCGAGGTTTACTGCGCCGAAGCTGGAGCTTCCTTGACCAGGGAGTGATTCAGGGCGAACATCGCCAGCTCAAGGCGACTGCTCACGCCCGTCTTGTCGAAGATGTTCTTCAGGTGCCGCTTCACCGTCTCTTCCGCGATGCCGCACTCCCGCGCGACGTCCCGGTTCGTGCAGCCTTCCACGATGTAGCCGATCACGGAGATTTCCCGCGCCGTCAGGCCATAACGGTTCTTCGGCTGCTCGGCTTCTTCGGCCATCAACGTCCGTAGCACCTGTACCAGGTTGTGGACGCTCTTGCCGTTGAGCCAGTGCTCGCCGCGCATGACTGCCCGCAGGCACTCCACCATCTCGACGGCCACGCTCTCTTTCAGCAGCACGCCGCGCGCGCCGAGTTGCAGCGCTTCCAGCAGTCCGCGGCGATCGATCTCGCCCGTCAGCAGTACGGTGCGCACGTGCAGTTCAGGGCGCTGGGTCAGCTCGCGCAGGGTCTCGAGCCCGGGCAGATTAGGCATCCGCAGGTCGAGCAGCAGCAGTTCGGGAGTGAACCGCTGAATCAGGTCCAGCGCCACTTTCCCGTCCTCGGCTTCTCCGATGACCTGAAACTCCGGAACCTGGGACAACAGGGCTTTTACGCCGATGCGAACCACCGGGTGGTCGTCGGCAATCACGATGCGAGCCGGGGACGATGATTTCATGAAGCGCTACTCCAGACTGGCACGAGTGGAAACGGAAGACTCCAGGCCGCGCAGGAACCGGGCCGCCGAATGCTCCGCCTCACGTACCGCCTTGCTGAGTTGTTCCAGTGTAGACTCTGCTGTTTCCGGGTTCAATACACTCGCGGCTTCCAATTTCAAACTCAGCTCCGTAATCAGGTCGGCGCGCATCATCTGGCTGCTGCCTTTCAGATGATGGGCGGCGCGCTTGAGCCCTTCCCGGTCCCGCTTTTCAATGCAGGTTGCTATCTCGCCCAGGGACTTGTGAGCCTCATGGAAGTAGAGATCAAACAACTCCCGCAGCATCTCGGGGTCGTTCCCCGTTCGCGCCTGCAGTGACTGGAAGATGTCGGGCGAAAAACTCGTCCGTTCCGCCGCTTTTTCGCTGCTGAGGGAAAGCAGCAGGTCGCGCAGGTCGGAGGGACGTATCGGCTTGCTCAGGAACTCGTCCATGCCGGCCTGCAGGCAGGCATCGCGGTCGGCCTTGGTGGCGTTGGCGGTAATGGCGATGATCTGCGGCTGGATGATATTGGACTTGCGAATCTCCGCCGTGGCCTGCAATCCGTCCATGACGGGCATCTGGATGTCCATCAGGACGACATCGAAGTTCCCGGTGCGGGCGGCGTCGACCGCCTCGCGTCCGTTGGATACCACCGTGATGTCGTAGCCGAACTTGGCCAGCATCAGCTTGGCTACTTTCTGGTTGACCGGGTGATCCTCGGCCAGCAGGAAGCGCAGCGGATGCCGCGTGCCCATCAGCGAATCGAACACCGGCTTGCTCGGCTCCGCGCCGGAAACGGCGTCGCCGCCGATGCATTGCTGCAACATCACTGCTGTCCGGCTACAAGTCGAACAGAATCAATTGGTTACCAATATCGCATGAGTCCTTATAGCAGCCGGATGTCTGAAGTGCCTGTAGAATGGGCGTTTTCTCGAACAGCGTTAG
>CAINCZ010000184.1 GCA_903847195.1 uncultured Acidobacteriota bacterium
CCACCTTGTCGCCCGCCACGATCTCGTAGTGGATCACCGCCGGGGTGTTGTCGCGGGTGTTCTTGCGCGCGCCTGCGGGGTCGGCCACCACCGAGGCGCGCAGCACGTTGTCGGGGTTGGCATAGGCGCGGCGCACGCCTTCGTTGACCATATCGGTGACGCTCATCCTGGCATCCCAGCGCACGTCCATGCCGACCTTGACGAAGGCCACCACGATACCGGTATCCTGGCAAATCGGCCGGTGTCCCTGGGCGCTCATGCGCGAGTTGGTGAGGATCTGGGCGATGGCATCGCGGGCGGCTGGGGATTGTTCCCGTTCGTAGGCCTCGCCCAGCGCCTTGATGTAGTCGAGCGGGTGATAGTAGGAAATATATTGCAGCGCATCGGCGACGCTGGCGATTAAGTCTTCTTGATGAATGGTTGTCATGGGCAGCCTGTCGGATTTATAAAAGCGCGAGTCCTCGCGCACTGCAGAAGAGCTGAAAAGGGTTGGCGAACGGGCATAATGTCGCCGAATAAATCAACTATGTCAATGTGGCTCCTTGACCTTATGTCCGAAGTTGCAGCAGCAGATCGGATTCAAACTTGAACGCTGTTTTCGGATTCTCCAGTTCGTCTCCGGTGATCAAGAAGGTGTCCTCGGCGCGTTCGCCGAGCGTGGTGATTTTCGCGGTATGCAGGTGAATGCCGTGTTTCAGCAAGATCTGCGCGATGAGCGACAATAACCCCGGTCGATCGCCGGCGGTGACCGACAGAATATAGTAAGCGCTCCTTTCGTCCGGTTTGATCGAAATTTCCGGCGTAATCGGGAAATGTTTGAGATGGCGGCTCAACCGTCCTTGCAGGGGAGGGTCGAGCGGCGCCGCATCGGTCAGGCGCTGCAATAGTTCGTGATTGATGAAGTACAGCAGGTCGCGGAATCGGGCGGAACGATTCGCCTCGTCCAGCACGACAAAGCTGTCCAGCGCGTAGCCATGTCGGCTGGTGTGGATCTTGGCATCGACGATATTGAAATCGTTGCGTTCGAAAAAACTGCAAATCCGGGCGAACAGGTCGTCCCGGTACGGGGTGTAGATCATCACCTGGATACCCTCGTCAGCGGGACTCAGGCGCGCCTTGACGATGGCCTGGCCGGTCTTTGCCTTGCCGTAGAGGTTGCGGCTGTGCCAGACGATTTCCTGGGCGTCGTGACGCAGGAAATAGGCCGGTTCAAGTTGAGCCCACAACGCCTGGATGGTGGCGTTGTCGTAATCATAAAGCCGGAGGATGTTGAGCGCCTCGGCCTGTCGCGTCTGCAGGTGAGTTTCCAGCACGGCGGTTCCGCCCGCAAGGTGGCGGTGCGTTGCATGGAACAGGTTTTCCAGCAGCTTGCCTTTCCATGCATTCCACACGTCCGGACTGGTGCCGCGAATATCGGCCCCGGTGAACAGGTAAAGTGCGACCAGATGGCGCTGGTCGCGAACCCGGATGGCGAACGCCTCGATCACGTCCGGATCGCTGATGTCCTGTTTTTGTGCCGTGGCCGACATGACCAGATGATTTTCCACCAACCAGACGACCAGTGCGGTTTCTTCTTCAGCGAGCTTGTGCAATTTGCAGAAGCGGCGCGCCTCCTCGGCGCCCTGCACGGAGTGGTCGCCGCCTCGCCCTTTGGCGATGTCGTGGAACAGCCCGGCCAGATAGAGTGCCTCGGGATGTTCGAAAGCGAGGATCAGTTCGCTGCACAGCGGAAATTCGTGGGCGAATCGGGGTACCGTCAAGCGCCGCAGATTGCGTACCACCATCATGATGTGTTCGTCTACCGTGTAGACGTGGAACAGGTCGTGCTGCATCTGGCCCACGACCCGTCCGAATGCCGGTATATAGCGTCCCAGGATGCCGAGCTGGTTCATTCTGCGCAGTTCGCGGGTGATGCCGCGGGGTTGGCGCATGATTTCCATGAACAACTCGCGATGGCGCGGTTCGCGGCGAAAACGGCTGTCAATCTCGGGCACCGAACGCCGTAGCGCGCGCAGGGTAGCCGCGCTCATGCCGCTCAGCCTGGGGTGCTGCTGCAAGAGCAGGAAGCTTTCCAGGATAGCGCTCGGATCGCGCTGAAAGACGCTGTCGTCGGTGATCTCAAGCAGCCCGTTGCGGGCCTGGAAGTTCGAGTTGATCGGAATGGCTGGCTGCGAATCGGCGGGAAAAATCCGTTTACGCAGCGTTCTCAGCAGGATTTCATTGAGCAGGCTGATCGCCTTGGCAGTGCGGTAATAGCGCTGCATCAGTTGCTCGCTGGCCATGCGCTGCACCTTGTGGTTTCCTTTTGTCACCCCGGTCAAGCCGTATTGTTCGGCAAGCGGGGTCTGGTAGTCGAACAGCAGCCGATCCTCGCGCCGTCGCGCCAGGTAATGCAGACGGATGCGCAGATTTTCCAGCAGCCGTTCGTGGCGGCGGATTTGCCGGGCTTCCTGGGCGGTGATAACGGACTCGCTCACCAGTTTTTCCCATGAACCCCTTAACCCAATGGCGCGGCTGATCCACAGGATGTTATGCAAATCCCGCAGTCCGCCTGGATTTTCCTTCAGGTTTGGCTCCAGGTTGTTGGCGGTATCGTGGAAGCGGGCGTGACGTTGCTGC
>CAINCZ010000185.1 GCA_903847195.1 uncultured Acidobacteriota bacterium
GCCCGGGCGCGAGATTGCAGGATCGCTTGCCACTCCGCACTCAGAACCACTGGTCGAGCCACGCGCATCATCTTCGCTCCAGTGTATTAGATGATGCCGCTCGCTTATACTGTTCACTATTTACGCCGCACTACACTAGCACTTCGTCTGGTTCGGCCATTTCGCAGGCTGGACCCGTTTTGGTCAAAACCCTATGCTGAGCAGCGGCAGCAGTTTATTTCCGAAGCTCTTCGATTCAGACCGCTCATCGATTTTTTTCAATAGGTGGCGGGCAAGCGATTAGGCTTCAGCGCGAGTCAATTCCGCCTCTACCGAGGGTGGTGACGCATGATGCGTCACAATTCTGTCGAACGCTAGTCTCTCTGCTTGTAAGTGACGAGGCGAGATGGCTGGACCTATTCCTTAAACAACTCCGGCTTGGCGTACTCGGAGAGGTTGATCACGGCGTGCAGGTATACGTCGTTGTGGCCCGGGACCGGGAACCAGTATGCTTCCGATACCGTGTTGCGCGTTGCGTTGTACACCAGCTCCCGTTGCGCAGTCTGCTCGCGCATGGCCTCGTTGGCCTTGCACTGCTTGTGAACCGAGGTCTGTTTGGTCGCGTGAAAGCACTTGGCGCCTACTTCATAGCCTCGCTCCGCTGCCGCTGGGTTGCAAGCCAGCACGGTGCGGTCTTTCTTAAGCAACGAGGCTGACGACGGGAAGCAGTCCCACATCAGGTGGAAGGCTTTGATCAGTTCGGCGTAGATGTCGTTGGATGCTGCGGTTTCCTGAAGTATCTGCACTCGGCCCCCTGCCGCCCGGGAGGCGGCGCTGGAGCGATATTGCTGTGCTGCGGGCCGGTTTGCAAGAGAAATCCGCCGGTTGCCGGGGGGCGCTCCCCGTTGGGATTAAGACAATACAATGAGAGGCTTCCGGACGCCTTCACTTTTCGGCAGGTGCTCGGGAATGAGATAATCGGCGAAGAGCTTCACCCTGCGTTTTTTTCCCGTTTCTTTGGCATTACGGCGCCGACGCGCCGACGGCACTCTGGCAGCAACGCGCTTGGGATGTGGGAGGTCAAGGCATGGCTGATCAACCTGGTTTTGGACGCAAGCTGGTCCAGACCATCGGTGCGGTGCGCACCGGAATCATTATTCTCATCATCACCGGCATCGTATCGGCCGCCGGTACCGTCATATTGCAGCGTCCCCTGACCGACCCTGAGGAAATGCAGCGCGCTTATGCTCCGGGCACACTGCGCGTGCTCGACGCCATCGGCATGACCGACGTTTACCACGCCTGGTGGTATGCCGCGCTGCTGGCGCTGTTGGCGATCAGCATCCTCTTTGCCTCGATCGAGCGCTGGCCGAACGTGTGGAAGTACTATTCGCGTCCCTACCGGCGCACCGAGCCTCCGTTCCGTGCGACGCTGCCGCAGCAGGTTTCGTTTCCGATCAGCGATCCAGCGCGGGCGCTGGAGGCAGCTGACCGTGCGATGCGCAAACACGGGCTGAAGCCCGACCGCATCATCGAGCACGACGAAGTTTCGCTGTTTGCCGAAAAGAGCCGCTACGCGGTGATGGCGGTTTATGTCGTCCACTTCAGCCTGCTGCTGATTATGCTGGGCGGCATCGTGGATTCGATTGTCGGCTACAAGGGCTACCTGCAACTGGTTCCGGGGCAGCCCGCCGTGAAGCAGATTCAGCTGCGCGACAACAGCATGCATCGGCTCCCCTTTGAGCTGCGCTGCGACGACGCCGGACAGGAGAACTACACCGGGCAGTTTGCCATGATGCCCAAGCGCTGGTGGTCGAAGCTGGTGGTGCTGCAGGACGGCCGCGAGGTGGAGCGCAAGGAGATCGCGGTCAACGAGCCGCTGGTGCGCGACGGCATCCGCTTCTACCAGTCAGGCTACGGCCAGAGCGCGTTCCTGAGGCAGGCGCGGGTGGCCGTGGTGAATGAAGCGCAGATGACCAATCCGGTGACCTTCAAGCTCTCAGCGACCGACAGCGGCGTACTGCCCGATGGGCGGCCGGTGCGCCTGCTGCGCTTTCTGCCGGACATGTACCAGATGGACGGCGGCGTCTATCAGCGTTCGCGTGATCTGAATGCGGCGGCCATGGAACTGGAGATCGGCAGCGGCGCGCAGGCGCAGCGGGCGTGGATGTTCCGCACGGATCAGGCCGGCATGGAAGAGGTGGCGCTGGTGGGACCGTTCGACTCCAAGGGCGACCTGTTGAAGGGCCTGCCCCGGCTGGTGGCGCGCGCCGAGATGCTGCCATTCACCGGGCTGCAGGTTTCCTACGAGCCCGGACAGTGGGCGGTATGGGCCGGTTGTCTGCTGATGGCGGTTGGCCTCGTACTGGCGTTCTGGGTTCTGCACCAGCGCTACTGGGTGATGCCGCTCACCAACGCGGACGGCAAGCTCGTGCTCTGGTTGGGCGGGGCGTGCAACAAGAACCGTGAAGCATTCGTGGCGCGCTTTACCGAAGTGGCCGCCGCGGTGGAAAAAGAACTGGCAGCTGAACCGGCGCGGGCGGTACCCACCGCGGGCAGCGCTCAATAGTCTGGTCGGAGGTTTCGATGGCAACGCGCGCAACCGGAGTGAAGGTCGACGACAAGATGCAGGCTAGGACGGGCACCGGCTTTCTGCTCGTTGTCGCCCTGGCGACCGTCTTCGCACTGTTCATGGGCTTTCTGAACGTGGTGAAGTCCGGCAACCTGCTGAGTGAGAGCAACGGACTGTATGGAGCGCTGGTGTTTTACGCCGCCGCCTCGGCGCTCTACATCGGCTTCGGCGTCATCGGCAACGACCGCCTGGTGAAGTACGGAACGTGGGCCACGGTGCTGGGCTGGGTATGCAATTCGCTGGCGGCCGGGCACCGCTGGTATGTAGCGGGGCATCCGCCGTTTGCCAGCATTTACGAGATGCTGCTCAGCTTTGTCTGGACGGTAGCGGTGCTGACGCTGGTCGCCGAGCGGCGCTACGGGGTGAAGCTGATCGGCAGCATTACCATGCCGCTGGCCGTGGTCAGCGTTATCGTCATGCAGTTGCTGCCCTCCGACGTGCATCCGCTGGTGCCGGCGCTGCAGTCCACCTGGCTGCACGTGCACGTGACGCTGGCCATGCTGGCCTACGCCGCCTGCGCGCTGAGCTTCGCGATGGCGATGATGTACCTGATCCAGGACAGCATGAAGACCGAGACCTTTCTGGCGGCCACCAGCGCCTTCAGTGCGCTGATCTACGCCGCCATCCTCGGCGCGCGCTTTGCCGCATGGGGCGGCCTGAGCGTCACCGCCTACGACCTGGTGCGTAAGGAGGAGATACTGCTGCAGAAGGGCGTGCGCCTGTTCGTCGTGATCCCCGACCTCGGCTGGCTTTTTGTGCTGACGCTGCTGGTCGCGCTGGCTCCGCTGGCGATTTATATGGCGGGGCGTTTCCGCGGTGAGCAGGGGGTGCCTCTTGGCGCCAATCGCGCAGTATTTCTTTCCGTGCTGTTGCAGGTGGTGTCGCTTGGCGTTTTCGCGGTGCGCTGCCGGAACCAGGCCTACGGCTCGCCGGATGCCGAGGGACTTTTCTCCACCAGCCTCGCCGCCAGCCCTTTCCTGCTGGCCGGGCTGATCGGCAGCATCTTCGCCACACTGCTCTACCTGATGCTGTACTGGCGGCGTGAAGAGTTGCAGCGCCTGCTACCCAGCGCCGACGCGCTGGACCGCGTCACCTACAACACCATCCGCGTGGCCTTCCCGCTGCTGACGCTGATGATCGCCGTCGGAGCCTACTGGGCCAACCGCACCTGGGGCTCGTACTGGAGCTGGGACCCGAAGGAGACGTGGGCGGCCATCACGTGGCTGGTCTATGCCGGATACCTGCACATGCGAATCACCCGAGGCTGGAAGGGGCGGCGGGCCGCCTTATTCGCCATCCTCGGTTTCGCCGTGGTGATGTTCACGTTCTTCGGCGTGACGTACCTGCTGCCGGGTCTGCACGCCTACGCATGAGGGCGGTCGTCCAGCGCGTGAGCCGGGCCCGCGTCACCATCGACGGCGAGGTGAGCGGCGAGATCGGGGGCGGACTGCTCGTGCTGGTCGGCGTCACCAAGGCTGACACCGGCACCGATGTAGCCTACCTGGCCGACAAGATTGCCGGGCTGCGCGTCTTTTACGACGACGAGGGAAAGATGAACCGCGCCGTCGCCGAGGTTGGCGGCGCGCTGCTCGTGGTGTCGCAGTTCACGCTGTTCGGCGATGTGCGCCGGGGCAAGCGTCCTTCGTTTGACGCCGCCGCCCCACCCGAACAGGCGCGGGCGCTCTACGAGGCGATGGTGGAGCGCTTCCGGTCAATGGGTTTGCGCTGTGAAACCGGCCGCTTCCAGGAGCACATGGAAGTGGAGCTCGCCAATGACGGGCCGGTTACGATTCTGCTCGACTCCACCAAGCTGTTTTAACCATCCGCTATTTTGACCACTGCTCGATGTACTTCCGGCTGTCGAACTTGCGGCCGGTGCTCGCTCCCGACATGTAACGGATCTTGCCGAAGATTGGCCGCTCGCCCCACGCGCGGTCAAACTTGCCGACGATGGCCCAGGCGATGCCGGCGTAACCGTTGGGATCGCGGCCATCGAGGAAGTAGCGGTCGTTGAGGTAAGCCGCTGTGCGAAAGGCCTCGGCCGGGGTGCGGCTCCACTCCAGAATCTTCTTTGCCCAATACATGCGCATGTAGTTGTGCATCCAGCCGGCGCCGAGCATCTGGCGCTGGGCGGCGTTCCACAACTCGTCATGGGTTGCGGCGTGCTCCAAATGGCCTGGGGTGTATCGCAAGGGGCGCGCATCGGCCATGTGTTCGGCCAGTGTGCGGTGCGCCCACCCTTCACCGCACTCGAACGAATCGTAGTCGGGATGGAAGCGCGCGAGGTTGATGCTGAGTTCGCGCCAGGTGATGAGCTGATCGAGAAACGCCGCCTTCTGATCCTCGGGCGCATCGGCCCGCTGCACCGCCAGCGCAACGGCGACCGGGCTGATGTGCCCGAAGTGCAGGTAAGGCGAGAGCGAACTGGTGCCGTCCACCTCGGGATGATTGCGGTCCGGGTCGTAGCGCTGAAGCTTGGACTGAACAAAGCTGCGCAGGCGCCGTTCGGCTTCGCGGGTTCCTCCACGGAACGACGAAACCGGAGCCAACGTGCGGTCCAGTTGCCAGCCTTCGGTCAGCTCGTCAACTGAAATGCGCGGTTCAACACTGTGCACCGCAGGCAGCCTGCTCCAGAGGTGTTTGGCGCGGGGCTCCGGCGAGGCAGCGAGAAAACGCGGCAGCAGTCGTGCGAGCCGCGGACGGATGGTGCGCGCGGCATACTGCGCCTTTTCCAGCAGCAGCGTGGGCACGATCACGTCGGCATCGACGGTCCACAGCGGCACGCGCAACAATTTCGCTGCCTTCGCGCGCCAGCTCTCGGCCTCGCGCAGCGGGTTCTCGTCGCCCACGACCAGCGCGGGGCGCACCTCGGCGCAAAACCGATCGAGCCGGTGGTTGGGCCAGCGGCGCAGAACGAAGCCGACGCGGCGGCGCTGGCAGTCGTTCTCGATATCGGCGAAGCCCTCGGACATGAAAGCGTAGTGACGCAGGTTGGCGTGCGGATAGAAAGGAATGGCCGCGAGAAAGACCATGACCGGAAGTTCCAGCGCATTGGCAGCGGCGATGGCGATGTCGAGCGCCGGGTTGTGGCGCGCGCGCTGCGCCCGCTGCATCCAGTAGATGACGCAGCGCCCGTCAGGGTCGGGAGCGCCCGCGCGACGAACCGTCACGCGGGCGTCGGCCGTGAGCTTTGCGAGCAGGTCCATCTAGCGGCCGGCTCTCAGTATCTCGTCGGCGACAGCAACGGTGTCGCGCGTGGCGACCACGTCGTGCACGCGAACGAGGTGAGCGCCGCCGAGAATAGCAGCTGTGACAGTTGCGAGCGACCCGTAGAGTCGCTGCTCAGGCGTGGCAGGTTCGGGGTTGCGGCCGACGGTGCGGACGATGAAAGACTTGCGCGAGGTGGCTGCCAGCAGCGGGAATCCCAGTTGCTGCAACGCCGCGAATTGGGCGAGGAGCGGATAGTTCTCTTCGAAGTTCTTGCCGAAGCCGAAGCCGGGATCGAGCACCAGGGCTTCCCGGGCCACCCCCAGGACGAGCGCCGTCTGGGTCCATGCGCTTAATTCGCGGCACACCAGTTCCACAATCTCCGCGCCGAGCCTGGGCAGGCTGCGCCACTCTTCCGGCCGTCCGCGCGTGTGCATCAACACCACGCCGCAGCGCAGGTCGGCCACCGTGGCCGCCATCTGCGGGTCGCCACGCAGGCCAGTTACGTCGTTGACGATCTCGGCTCCCGCCGCGACGGCAGCCCGCGCCACCTCGGCCTTGTAGGTATCGATCGAGAGGACAGATTCGGGCGAGGCCCGCCGCAAACCATTAATAACCGGCAGCACGCGAGCGAGTTCCTCGCGGGCGCCAACGGCTGAGGCTCGTGTCTTTGCTCCGGTTGTCACCGGAGCGATCTCACCCACGGCGGCGCTGACCGCGGTGGCTGCTCCGGGACGGGTCGATTCGCCGCCGATATCGATGATGTCGGCACCCTCGGCCAACATCTCCAGCCCGCGTTCCACGGCGCGCTGCGGATCAAAGAAGACACCGCCGTCGCTGAACGAGTCGGGCGTGACGTTCAGAATTCCCATGATCAGCGTGCGCCGGCCCAACTCAAGGCTGCGGCTACGCAATCGCCACTGGAAGCAGGGACGCATGGCACCATTGTAGCCGCGTCCTAAGGTGCTGGCCCGATCCGGCCTCTTCTCCCGGGGAATCTGGTTCGCCACCCAGGCCGGGCTGGTCAAACTCAGCGTTGCCGGACGGGAATTCAGGTTAAAATCGGGAAGAGTCACCCCATGCACCATTTCCGCTTTATCCCGAAACGTTGGCTGGCGGCGCTGCTACTGATTCTGATCGCGGCGCAGGTTTGTGCGGCTGCCGATACCAAGCGGCTGGCCAAGCACATTGAGCAGATCCTGAGCGACCGGGACGTGGCGCGCGGCCTTTGGGGCGTTGCCGTGGTCTCGCTGCGCGACGGCAAGGTCGTGTATGCGCTCAACGCGGACAAGCTGTTCACCCCGGCGTCGAACACCAAGCTCTTTACCACGGCTGCCGCGCTGGCGCTGATCGGGCCGAATTACACCTTCCGCACCACGGTCGAAACCAGCGGCAACCTCGACAAATACGGGCGGCTGACGGGCGACCTCACGCTGGTGGGGCGCGGCGATCCGAACCTCAGCGGGCGCGTGCTGCCGTATTTCCTGCGCACCGAGCGCACGCTACCGGCCATCAAGGCGCTGGAGGGGCTCGCCGACCAACTGGTGCAGAGGGGACTGAAGTTCATCGACGGCGACGTGGTGGCCGACGATTCGTTTTACGTCTTTGAACGCTACGGCGAGGGCTGGGCCCAGGACGACCTGGTCTGGGAGTGGGGCGCGCCGGTCTCGGCGCTGACGGTCAACGACAACGTTGTGTACGTCAGCATCATGCCGGCCGACCATCCGGGGGATCGCGCGTTTGTCACGGTGACGCCTTACGCCGACTACTACCGCATCGATAACCGCGTGATGACGACGCCGCCGGGCACCGGGCCGCGACGCATCTACATCAATCGCGAGCCAGGCTCCAACCTGCTGACGCTGTGGGGCAACATGCCGGCCGACGATAACGGCGCCAACGAAGCGCTGGCGATCGAAGACCCGGCCGACTTCGCCGCACAGCTTTTCCGTTCGCTGTTGCAGCGTCGTGGCGTGGTGATCTATGGGCGCGCCCGCGCGCGGCACAACGAACTCGCCAACCTTTCCACCTTCAGTGTGACCGCGATGGCCTCGGCCCGCGGCGGCGAGGAGCGTCCGTTCCCGCGTGCGGCTTCGCCGCTGGTGCTGGCCAGCTACCAGTCGCTGCCCCTGCGCGAGGACTTGAAGGTCATCAACAAGGTGAGCCAGAATTTGCACGCCGAGCTGCTGTTGCGCCTGATGGGACGCGAGAAAGGCACGGCGGCCACCATCGAGGGCGGGCTGGAAGTGATGCGCGGCTTCCTGCTGCAGACCGGCATCACCAGCGATGAGTTCGTCTTCTTCGACGGCTCCGGCCTGTCGCGGCAGAACATGGTCACGCCTGAGGCGGTGATCAAGCTGCTGACATACATCACGAAGCAACCGTGGGGCCAGCAGTTCCTGGAGACGCTGCCGGTGGCCGGCGTAGACGGCTCGCTGGGTGAGCGCATGAAGAAGACCGCCGCCGAAGGCCGCGTGCGCGCCAAGACCGGCTCGCTCGGCCACGTCAACGCACTTTCCGGTTACGCCACCACGGTCAGCGGCGAGCCGCTGGTGTTCAGCATTATCGCCAACAACCACAAGCTGCCCACGCGGCGCGCGCTGGAAACGTTGGACAAGATCGTGGATGCGATTGTGAGCGACAAGTAGTGCGCTGCCGACTGGCGCGAATCGCGTTCGTGGCTGCGCTGCTTCTGTCCCCTGCGCTCGAAGCTTACCCTTGCGCGATGGACCAGTTCTATCCGCTCACTCATCTTCGCGGGCAGGTGGTTGGAGCCAAACTGGGTCCGCTCAACTACCTTCCGTGGTTGCGGCGCTCGTTTACGCGCGGCAATGCCAAGCTGACACTCTATGAGTTTCGTCTGCCCATGAACCTGCGCAATGCGCAGCCCGCCGTCAAGAGCGTGCAGAGCGATGCCCAGGGCAATTTCAATTTTGGCGCGCTTGCCGAAGGGCGCTACACGCTGGTCGTCGATGATGCCGGCCTGAACCGGTCGGAGTGGTTTCAGGTGGAGGTTAAGAGCCTGCCGAAGGAAACGGGCAGCGTCGTGCTCGACATCTCGCCGCACCCATCGGATTGCAGCAGCGGGCACGAAGTGATCTTCAGAGACAAGCAGTAGTCAGCCGCTCGCGCCTTAGAGAAGAGCAAACTCGAGAGTGGTCGTGCTTGCCGCAGGCTGACTCGGATAGCGTCTCGCAGTCACGCTCAGCGTTATTGCGCGTTCCGGTTGGCCGGGAGCCTGAAACGGGGAAGGGCACAGCTGGTAAGAGTTTGCGCTTCCCGTGGGAACCACGCGCAGCGGCGCGTCGGTCAGACAGTTAGGGAACTCGACCGTCTGCCTGGTCCCGCAGCACAGGTAGAGCGACATCAGGTCACAGAACTGCAGCACTTCCAGCAGCGCCGCCAACTCCGGCTCTTCGTACCCGCATCCGCCCAGCCAATGCTGCTGCCGCTCGCGCTCGCGCGCGAGATAATCGCTGATCATCCTGAGTTCATTGGCGGCCAGTGCGCCCTGCTTCAGCCGAAATTCGGCCAAGCTGCAGAAATGGCGGCTCACGATGATGCCTCCGGCAGCGCAGATGCGCCCGGCGGCTTCGATGGAGCGGGTCCAGGCGCAGAGGAACTGCGGTGGCGCAAACTCGATAAACGATACGGGCCGTCCCTCGGCGCTCAACTCCGGCGGTGCGCTGGCACTGGCTTCCGACGGATAGATGCCCCAGCCCTCGTCGTGCGAAGCGATGGCGCGTGCCACCTCCGGGGTTACACGAGTGAAGCGTGGTGAAACAAAGTGAGCCGCCAATTCGCCGGAGAGCCGCGCATGGTCAGGCTGGCTGATGAGCAGGTAAGCCTCGGCATGCTGCCGCTGCCGGGCGGCGATGGCCGGCCACGCGGGGCCGGCGGCGGCGGGAACATCGGTGTCGGCGTGGATCGGTCGCAGGATCATCTGGTTGGAGTGTCCGCTGCTATCGCCGGGCTCGCGCCCGCATGGGAACGGCCGCAGCTTTCTCGGGACCGCTGCTGGCCGGCGGCTTGCGCATGCCCTCCAGCAGTTCTTTCAGCACCACGGCGCTGTTGTGCTCGGTATCGCGCGAGGCAAACACCAGCGTCAACAGACGCGGCGCGGCTGCCAGCTCATGCAACTGTTCCAGCTGCGCGATTGCTTCGGGCGTGCGCAGTTCCCTGAGGTAGAGTTCGCGAAACTGCCGCCACATCGAGGGCCGGGCATGGAACCACTTGCGCAAGGTTGCCGAGGGAGCCAGGTCCTTGAGCCAATGGTCGATGCGGGCGGTCTCCTTCTTTACCCCGGGCGGCCACAGCCGCTCGACCAGCACGCGAACGCCGTCCTTGCGTGCTGGCTTGTCATAAGCTCGCTTCAAGGCGATCATGTGGTTCCCCAGATGCGGTGCAGCCCAATTGCTGCCGGCCCACCTATAATATCCCGTTGATGCCAAAGCTCAAATGCGGGTTAAGGTGCGGCCGAGGGCTGCTGGTGCTCAGCGCCGGCTGCTGCCTGCTGCTCGGTATCGGATGCCAGGCCGAGCGGCGCCGCAGTGATGCGGAACTGGGGTTGACGCCGGTGCAGGCTGCCGGTCGCCAGATCTTTGACCGCCAGTGCGGCGGCTGCCACGAGGCCTACAGCACGCGTCCGCTGAAAGGCCCCAGCCTCGAAGGCGTGTTCCGGCGGCCTTATCTGCATAACGGCATGCCGGCCAATGACGAGCGCGTGCGCGAGATTTGCCTGTACGGGCGCGCCAAGATGCCGGGCTTCAGCCGCACGCTCACCGCCGCGCAGATCGACGACCTGATGGCGTATCTGCATACGCTCTAGCTTTCGCTGGCCGCCTTTTGCAGCGCGCCGGGCGTAAAATCAATCTAAGGGAATATGGCTACCGACCTGGTCCAGATCGTACCTGCTGACGCTCCCGCGCCCCGCAAGCCCTCGTGGCTCAAGGCGCACGCGCCTGCGGGCGAGAACTATCATTCGCTGAAGCAACTGGCCCGCGGAATGTCGCTGCACACCGTTTGCGAGTCGGCGCGCTGCCCCAACATCGGCGAGTGCTGGAACCACCGCACCGCCACGTTCATGCTGCTGGGCGACATCTGCACCCGCCGCTGCGGCTTCTGCGCGGTGCCGAAAGGACGCCCGCAGCCGATCGACTTCGATGAACCGCAGCGCGTCGCCGCTGCCGTTGCGGAACTCGGGCTGAAATACGCCGTCGTCACCAGCGTGAACCGCGACGACGACAATATGGGCGGGGCGCGCGTCTTCGCCGATACGATTGCGGCCATCCGGCGCGTGCAGCCCGAGTGCAAGATCGAAGTGCTGATCCCCGACTTCCAGGGACACGAAGACTGCCTGCAGGCGGTGCTCGATGCGCGTCCCGACATCCTGAACCACAATACCGAGACCGTGCCGCGGCTCTACCGGATAGCTCGCTCCGGAGCGCGCTATGAGCGCACAGTCAAGCTGCTGGCCGACGTGAAGCGGCTTTCGCCGGGCATGGTGAGCAAGACTGGGCTGATGGTGGGCCTGGGCGAAACGATGGACGAGATGCTGGAGGTCTTCCGCGATCTCGCCGCCGTGCAGGTGGACATTCTGACAGTCGGCCAGTATTTACGTCCCACGAAGGACCATCTGCCGATTGCGCGTTTCTATTCACCGGAAGAGTTCGCGCTGATGAAGCGCGAGGCGATGGCAATGGGCTTCAAGCACGTCGAGAGCGGCCCACTGGTGCGCTCCTCCTACCGCGCGCACGAACAGGCGCAGTCGACCGGCATCGCGCATTCATAAGGGCACAGAAGAATATTCCGCGGCTTGCAAACGCGTGGATGGGCGCCCTCCCGGCCTGAGGATCGCGGGTAACCGGCCGAATCAGGTGGCTATCAGGGTGACAATAATATAAGCCGCGGCCATCGTAACGTTGATACCGGACAACCACGCCCCAGCCTTATCCGCCCTGATGCGCCGGGCCACCGCCTCTTCCGGCAAGAGGCCGACCGCTCTCGTGCTGGGCAGGCAGATGACGGTGATCATGCCGATAAGCCCGAGGGCGATCAACCAGCGAAGCGAAGCGAACCCCTTATAGTGGGCGATAATGGCTGCGGGTATGCCAAACAGCAGAAGCGGGAGCATGCGGAAGTCCTCTTTCTAGCCGCTAACCTTCCGGGCTTACAAACGAACAGCAAGGCTTGGGTTGCCGGACACCCGTCGACACGCCGCCCTTATTCCGGCGCGCCCGCTAGGAGCCCAGCGGAATTGACGCTGGACCTTGCCTGTGCCCTTTTGCCGACATCGGTACCGAGCAACGGATGCGAACGAGTGTGGCAGAACCAGCCCGATTTATCCAACTGAATTGGGGAGCGCCTGCGGCAGGCGCAACCCTAGCAGCCCGACCTTCGGGTCGCCGCCTTCTCCCGCAGCTTCAGCAGCCGCTCGCCGGCCTCGGCCAGAGTATCCGTGCGCTTGGCAAAGTGCAGGCGCATGAGATGGTTCACCGTCTCACGGAAGAAGCTTGAGCCGGGTACGGCGGCCACCCCGACCTCGCGCGCCATCCACTCGCAGAAGGCCACATCGTCGGCGGCCTTGAACTCCGAGATATCGACCAGGACGTAGTAAGCGCCTTCGGGACGCGTGTAGGTCAGGCCGGCCCGGTCGAGATAGCTGAGCATCACCGCACGCTTCTCGGTGTAAAGCGCCAGCAGTTCACGGTAATAGCTGTCAGGGAACTCCAGCGCCGTGACGGCGGCCGCCTGCAAGGGCGCGGCGGCGCCCACCGTCAGGAAGTCGTGCACCTTGCGGGCCTCATTAATGATCTCGGGCGGGGCGATGACGTAGCCGAGCCGCCAGCCGGTGATGGAGTAGGTCTTCGAGAGCGAACTGCACGAGAGCGTGCGCGCGAACATCCCTGGCAGCGTGGCGAAGTAGGTGTGCGTGCAGGGAGCATAGACGATGTGTTCGTAGACCTCGTCGGTCAGTACAAAGGCGTCAAACTCATCGGCCAAACTGGCAATCAGCAGCAGTTCGTCGCGGGTAAAGACCTTGCCGGAGGGATTCGCCGGATTGCACAGTACGAGAGCCTTCGGCCGCTGCTCAAAGGCGCGGCGGAGTTCTGCCGGGTCGAAGCAGAAGTCGGGCGGGCGCAGCGGGACGTAAATCGGCACGGCGCCGCTCAGGATGGCGTCGGCCGCATAATTCTCGTAAAACGGGGAGAAGACGATCACCTTGTCGCCCGGGTTGCAGGCGGTCATCATGGCGACCATCATGGCCTCGGTGCTGCCGCAGGTGACCACCAGATGCTCGTCAGGATTGAGCAGCAGGCCCATGAAGCGCGACTGCTTCGCGGCCAGCGCAGCGCGGAAATCGGGCGCGCCCCAGGTGACGGCGTACTGGTGCGGACCCTGCCGGGCGGTGCGCTCGGCGGCTTGCAGCAGCAATTCCGGCGGATCGAAGTCAGGGAAGCCCTGCGAAAGGTTGATGGCTCCGCAGGCGTTGGCCACCCGGGTCATGCGGCGGATGACAGACTCACCAAACTGGCTGGTGCGTTCACTCGGTTTGGGCATAAGCAGGGACAGTCCCCCCAGCGTCAACGGGTCGGGCCGCTCAACGGCGCAAGCGCGGATTCAAGGCAAGGCGGCCGCGCTTGCTGAAAGTTTACATGACGCGGCAGCGTGGCCAAGCTGCTCTGGTTGCCGCTCCAACTGTGGGCGAGCGCGCGGCGGAAACTGGCGCGGAAACGCCAAGCCTGCCGATTGAAAGGAGATATCCGGCGCGCGGCGTGGGCCATGACCGCGACACTCGGGTCTTTTTTTGTGGAGCGAGGGGGCAATCGTGGCGGCCCGCGTTTCGGCTCACAAGTGGATGTGACCTGTCGCACACGGCAGGTTGCGTTGATCCCGTATGATTTTCATGTCAATACAGGCATGTCAGGCGGCTTGCCGCGCTAGCGGGCAGGTCTGCCCGCCGCTGCGAATTGCGCCGGCGCTTGCGACTAATATTTTCTTATAAAGGGTTGCTCATGATCGACAAAGCCATATCTTGCTCAAGTGCGGTCGAGAAGATCCATGACGGCGCTGTTCTGATGATCGGCGGGTTCTTAGGAGTAGGTACGCCGGACCGCATCATCGACGAGCTGGTCCGTCAGGGGAAGAAGAATCTCACGGTGATTGCCAATGACACAGCGCGGCCGGGGGTCGGAATCGGAAAGCTGATCGACGCCGGCGCGGTGAAGAAATTGATCGTGACTCACATCGGCACGAATCCGATCACGGGCCGCAAGATGATCTCCGGGGAGATCGAAGTGGAACTCTGCCCGCAGGGCACGCTGGCCGAGCGCATCCGCGCCGGCGGTTACGGTCTGGGTGGCGTTCTGACCGCGACCGGCCTGGGCACCCTAGTGGCCGAAGGCAAGCAGATCGTCGAAGTGAATGGCACGCCCTACCTGCTGGAGACTCCGATTAAGGCTGATTTTGCGCTGATCGCGGCGCACCGGTCGGATTATCGCGGCAACCTGGAGTATTCGCTCACGGCCCGCAACTTTAACCAGGTCATGGCGATGTCTGCCCACATTGTGATTGTGGAGCCGGAGCACATTGTTCCGGTCGGCGTGATCCCTCCCGACATGGTGGCAACGCCGTTTGTCTGCGTCAACCACATCGTCACGAGGAGCAATTGATATGGATGCGAAAGTAATTATTGCGAAGCGCGTTGCCCTTGAGATGAAGGACGGACTGCTGGTTAATCTGGGCATCGGCCTGCCTACCGCCGTCCCCAACTACCTGCCTGCGAACATGGAAGTTTACTTCCAGTCGGAGAACGGAATCGTCGGACTGGCAGCGGCTCCCGATGCCGCCATGACCGATCCCTCGCTGACGGACGCGGGTGGTGGATACGTGGGCGCCATTCCGGGCGCGGCCAGCATCGACAGCACACTCTCCTTTGGCCTGATTCGCGGCGGCCATCTCGACATGACGGTGCTGGGCGGCCTGGAAGTCGATGAAGCCGGCCAGTTGGCCAACTGGGTCGTCCCTGGCAAGATGGTTCCCGGCATGGGCGGAGCCATGGACTTGGTCACCGGCGCCAAGTGTGTGATCGTGGCCATGACCCACACGGCCAAGGGCAAGTCGAAGATCATCAAGAAGTGCACGCTGCCGCTGACTTCGGTGCGGCGGGTCAACCTGATCGTTACCGAGCTGGCCGTGATCGAACCGACGGCCGACGGCCTGGTGCTGAAGGAAGTCGCCCCCGGGGTTACGGTGGATGAAGTCGTGGCGGCTACCGAAGCCAAGCTGATTATTCCCGCTAACGTACCGGTGATGCCGATCAGCGACGACGAAGCGCAGGTAGCTAAGGCGTAAAACGGAAAGCTGGAAAATGCGAACGGCGGAGCCATGGCTCCGCCGTTTTCTTTTTGCCCCCGGGCAATCAGCCCTGGTGTTTCATCAGTTCTTCCCATGATTCGCGCTGGAGGAAGCTGCCCTCCACGCTGCCTTCCATCCGCTGGAATACCGGCCAGGGCGCGGTAAACGACATGACGTTCTTGCCCAGCATAGGGCGAACCGTATTGCGGGCTGAGATGTCGGTCAGGCCAACGACCGCGCGCGGGTGCTCTCGCTCCAGCTCTTGATAGGTAAATGAGCCGATCGACTGGCAGCCGGCACCCCAGGGAATGGTGACGTTCTCCAACTCCGGATGGTCATAATTAGCGAGTACGACCAGCGCCGACAACCGGTCGGCATCAACGAAGAAGGTCACGCTCTTGACGTTGTCCACCGCCGGGTCAACCTGGTCCAGCGGCTTGATGACGACCCAGTTTGCCGGGATATCGCGGAAGGGGAAGACGTCGAGCCAGGCGCGCGTGGTGGCAGCGTCTTTCAGGTAACGCTCGCCCATCATGAAGTCGTCGGTCATCGTTCGATTGCCCCAGGCGGCTACCTGCTGGCCCACGGCGCGGCCTTCTTCAGTCTTGTCGTTGCCGTCGGCCAGAAAGCCGCAGAAGCACTGTTCGCCGCCGGGGAAGACCTTGTAGCAATCGCCGAAGCCAAGTCCAGTGCCCGCGCCCCAGCAGCCGTAGGTCTGGCGGTCGAAGGCTCCAACCTTGCCCTTGGCCGCTGCAGCCGCGAACAGGCTCATGGCGCAGGCCCAGCGGCCCGGCTTAAAGGAAGTAGCGCCCTCCGGGGCGTCGTCGGCCCAGATGAGTGCGACCGGTTGATTGGTGAGGCCGATGGCCTTGACGATCCTGGATTCCATGGAATGACTCCGCGATTAAGTGCTCGCAATATGGCTGATTTGAAACTGGGCGTAAGTTAACGGCGACGAAGAATCTTGGATGTGATGCCGGTCACGGCTCGTGGTGAGACTATGTCGCAAGCGGGTCGGAGTCAAGGCCGTCGCTGATAGACTGATGGTGTCCCCGAAGCAAAATTCATAACTTTATGGCAGGATCATGGCACCCACCTATAAGCGCGTAATCATAAAACTGTCTGGTGAGGCGCTGGCTTCCAACCAGGGCTTTGGTGTGGATCCGATACGGATTCATGAGATCGCCGGCGAAGTGCAGCAGGCGCAGGCGCTGGGAGTGCAGATCGCGATCGTGGTCGGCGGCGGAAATTTTTTCCGTGGCGTAGCGGTGCAAGCGAAAGAGATGGACCGCGCCACGGCCGATTACATGGGCATGCTTGCCACTATGATCAATTGCCTGGCCCTGCAGGACGCGATGGAAAAGCGCGGCGTATATACGCGCGTGATGTCGGCCATTGAAATGAAGGAACTAGCCGAGCCGTTCATCCGCCGGCGCGCCATCCGCCACCTCGAAAAAGGCCGCGTCGTGATCTTCGGCGCCGGCACCGGAAGCCCGTTCTTTTCCACCGACACGGCGGCCTCGCTGCGGGCGACCGAGATCAAGGCGGATGTGATTCTCAAGGCCACCAAGGTTGATGGCATCTATGACGCCGATCCCATGCTGGTGAAAGACGCCGCGATGTTTCAGGAGATCAGCTATCTGGAGATGGTCAAGCGCGGCCTGAAGGTGATGGATTTGACTGCTATCACCCTGTGCCGGGAAAACAACATTCCCATCATCGTCTTCAACCTGAACACGCCCGGCAATATTTGCCGTGTGTTGCAGGGAGAGCGCGTCGGCTCCAAGGTCACCAACGGCCAGGATTAGCGAAGCGTCTTGCAACCTGCAGGGAAATTCGCAGCGCAGTTACCTGCGTCAAGAGATCGCTGTGTGCGGCCGCCGGGTGGTTTTCCGGCAGGGCATTTATGCCCACATAGATGCCGACCCCAGGTGCTGGCTGCGCCCGTAACGTTCCCGTCGCCTGGCCGGCGCGGCCGCAAAATTCCGGGCGGGAATGGGGCGGGAGAGTATAATCACCTATTCGCGGCAGCCGTTCGCAGTCAAGGACGGGCCGCTAATCACGAGCGAGGATTGGTACTCGTATGGCGCAACCTACGATGGCATCGAAACCGGAACTGAAGGTCACCTTCACCCAGGTTCGCACCCGCATGGAAAAGTCGGTCGAGGACTTCCGCCAGGAAATGGCCGCCCTGCGCACGGGACGTGCGAACGTGCACATGCTCGATGGCGTTCAGGTCGATGCATATGGCTCGATGATGCCGCTGAACCAGGTGGCGACGGTTCACGCGGCGGAAGCGCAGTTGATCACCGTGCAGACGTTTGATCCCACGCTGCTCAACACCGTGGACAAGGCCATCCGGGCTGCCGGACTCGGCCTGAACCCGATGAACGACGGCAAGCTGATCCGCGTGCCTGTGCCCGCGCTGACCGAAGAGCGCCGCAAGGACATGGTCAAGCAACTGCACAAGGCGCTGGAAGAGCACCGCACCGCGATCCGCAACGTCCGGCGCGATGGCGTTGACGCCATCAAGAAGGCCACCAAGGACAAGAAGATCACGGAAGACGACGAGAAGCGGTCGCTGGATGAAATGCAGAAGCTGACCGATGATGAGATCAAGAAGATGGAAGAGATGAGCAAGGCCAAGGAAAAGGAAATCATGTCGGTCTAGCTTTTCTCGCCGGATTTTCGGCCCGGAAACGAAGCGGCAATCGGAAGTGTCCGATTGCCGCTTGTTCTTTGCCGATTAAGTCTGGCCAACTTTACCGGCCCGAGGGGAACGACCTCACGCCCACGAGGCCAGCTTGCGCTGCTCACTGAGGCGCTGCAACATCGCTTCAAGCACGCCGCCTCCGATCGCCAGCGCTTTGTCCGAAATGCTGAAGCAGTGCTCACGGGCGCCGCGCGGATCAACGTCGCCGATCTTCATGCCAGGATGGACCTCCAGCCCTTCGCGGAGCAAGCCGCGCAGCATGCCGTTGATGCTCGCAGGTACCGGCGTCTGGTCGATCAGGCAGGCGGCTTCACCCTGCGCGATCTGATCGCCGATGCGCTTTCCGCTGAGATGCAGCACGCCGGCGCACGGTGCGCGCAACAAACGCTCAATCCCGCGTCCGCCGATTTCGCCCGGTACGCCGGTATCCGGCTCGGCTGATCCCTCCCAGATGACACGGCCCAACGAGTGGCCGCGCAGCGTCTCGACGACCGCGTGAACATCAACCTTGGCCGTGAATCCGGGCCCGAGGCCGATCACGACTTCGGCATCGTTGATTGACGTGCCCAGGTTGCGCTTGGCCATGATGGCGTCCACCACCACCTCGGGCCGCAGCATGCCGACGATGGCGGCCTGCGGATCGACGATGATGGGTATCACCCGCTCACGCCAGGCCTGCTCGGTCTGTTCGCGGCCTTCGACATGGCGAGCGCGCAAGCCTTCCACCTGCACCTCGCCGGCGAAAATCGCCTCTGAGAAAGCTACAGTGCGGCGCACAGTTGTCGGCTGGGCAATCTCGGAGGCAACCACGCGGAAGCCGGAACGCCACAGGCGCGCTATCACACCGGTGGCGAGATCGCCGGCGCCTTTGACCACAACCGTGAGCCCTTTAAACAATATGTTCTCCCTGCGGTCCGACCTGCTCCGCGTACTTCATCCCATCAGGCCGCGCGAACGGCCATTGTCGGTCGATATTTCGATGATGCCATCCACTGCGCCCGCCCGCAACTCGCAACTTCATGATGCGGCCAGTCGTAAGTGCAGCGCCTTAACTATTTTCAAAGCCAGCCAATAGCCTTTCGTAGTCGGCAGCGGTGTCGACATCGCCCGGCGCATCGCAGTCGAGCGGAACCGCCTCGCGATCCGTCAGGTGGCGACGCAGCACCTCGCGTCCGCCTTCGTCGCCGGTTACGCCGAGCAACTCGGGAAACAGAGATCGGGCAAACAGTACCGGATGCCCGGGAGTGCCGCGGAACACCGGTTGTACGGCAGGCGCCCGGCGCGCGCGAAAGGCATGGACCACGGCGTCGATAATCGCCGGCGTGATCGTCGGCTGGTCGCCCAGCAGGAACAACACCGCATCCGTGTCAGCCGAAAGCGCCGCAACGGCCGCCCGGATGGAAGCGCTTTGACCCGTGGCGTAGTCGGGGTTGAGCACCATGCGCAGACGGTCATGGGCGGGCACGAGGGCCTGTAGCTCGTCCGCCTGATGCCCAACCACTGCGAGAACCTCGTCTGCGACGGAGGCCAGCGCGGCGTCCACGACGTGCTGCAGCAAAGGCTTGCCGCCGAGCGCGAGCCCGAGTTTCAGGCGGCCCATGCGCCTGCCGAGTCCTGCGGCCAGCACGACCGCAGTTACGCGGGCGCCGCCGTCCTGCGCCACCACCACCTCGCGCACCGGCGACGCTTGCCGCACCGCGCCGATCACCACTCGCCCGACACCACGAGCAACCAAAGCTCGGGCAACTTCGCGTCCGCCGGCGAGTTCTGCTTCCCCGTCCGCCTGATTGAGCAGCGGGATGAACCGCGCAGCGGGTGGCGCTGTCCGGCGGCCGCCTTCGGCGTGCGCCAGAACGGCAGCCACAATCTCGGCGGATACAGTTTCTCCCAGCCTGGCCCCCGCCAGGCTGGCCACGATCTCCGGACGGTGTACGCGCTCATTGGTTAACGGCGCGCCCAGGATGCTCAGTCCGACTACCGGAATCACCAGCGTGGTTTCGGCCGGTATCACCGGCTCGTGGGCTGCCGGAGCCTTGAAGGGACGGCTCTTGGAGCCATCGGCTTCGACCAGCATCGTGGGGTGCCCTAGTCCTCGCTGCAATTGAACAACCCACTCGGGCGGAATCCCCGCCAATCTTCCATCGGCGGTGTGCCCGCGCGCTACGGTGATGAAGCGAGCGGTAGCGAATGCGCGCTCCGCAGCCAACAGCAGACGGTCGAGCGTGGGTTCAAGAACAACCGAGGAGCACTCGTCGGGCTGCGGCGGCAGAATGTGGGTGGTGGTCGCGCCGATCGCGCGGCACTCCGTGGCGGCGATCTCCGCGCCGAGGCGGAACAGGGTGCTGGTCTTGCCGCCGCCGCCCACCAGGGCGACGATCTCACCGGGTCTGATCTCGAAAGCCTCGGTGAGCGTGAGCCCGGTGCCGGAAATGTATTGGGTCTTCATCCGTTTGCATGAAAGCAGCCGCCGGAAGTTGACGACCGGCGGCGCACTCTATCAAGACTAACAGCCGGCTAGCTCAGCAAATAGCCGGAGCGAACCCGCGAGGCGGTGAAGTCCAGCGAATTCTAATCTTCTCCTTGAGCGCGCGCTGCCGATGACGCTGCCTCTTTCCGGCTCTGCTGGATGACCCTCCACACACGCTCTGCCGTCAGCGGGAGCTGATGCACGCGGACGCCAATGGCGTCGGCCACGGCGTTGGCAACGGCCGCCGCCGTCGGCACCGTGCAAGGCTCGCCGATGCCCTTGGCGCCGAAGGGTCCGCCCGGGTAAGGATCTTCGATGATGATGTTTTCGATCTCCGGGGTATCCATGGCGGTCGGCAGCAGATAAGTTGCAAGGGAAGGATTACACACCCTGCCATCTTCGATGACGATCTCTTCCGTGATCGCGTAGCCGAGGCCCATGCTCACGCCGCCATGCACCTGGCTGTCGACGAGCGAGGGATTGATGGAGCGGCCGACGTCCTGCGCGTTGACGATACGCTTGACCTCGACGTTGCCGGTAACCGTGTCCACCTCGACTTCCGCGATCTGCGTGCCGAAGGCATAGACGGGGAAAGGATTCCCCAGCCCGGTCTGCTGGTCCACGACCGGCCGCTCAATACACCACCATCCTTTGCCGAGCAGGCGGCGCCCGCAGCGGAAGCAATAGAGCAGGACCTCGTGGGCTCCGGTGATGCGCCCGCTGCGCTGGTGCCGGAATTCGCCGTCGATCAGCGCGACTTCTTCCGGGGGAACTTCCATCAGGTCGGCGGCCATCTCCCGCATCGTCTGCCGCGCTTCGGCGGCAGCAGGCACGATGGCGTTGCCAGCGACCAGGGTGCCGCGCGAGGCCACGGTGAGCAGGCTGTCAGGATCGGCGACCGAATCGTTGCGGGGCGCAATCATCACGTACTGCAGGTCAATGCCGAGTGCTTCGGCGGCGATCTGTGCATGGGAGGTGCGCGCGCCCTGACCCAGTTCGACAATCCCGGTGCGCACGATGATCGTGCCGTGCGCGTTGACCTCCATGGTGCAGTTGGAGTACTCCGGCCAACCGCCGGTGGCGAGCGGGAACCAGTAGGAGGCGATGCCGATGCCGCGGCGGAAGCGGCCTGCCGAGCGAGCAGATGAGGCTGGGTGAACCCGCTGCCAGCCAACGCGCTCTGCTGCCTTGACCATGCTTTCTTTCAGCCCCACGCTGTTTTCCAGCAGCTGGCCGGTGACGGTGCGAGCGCCGACCTCCAAGCCGTTTAGCAGACGAATCTCGAGCGGGTCCATGCCCAGGGCCTTCGCGAGCTCATCCATCTGCGCCTCATGCGCGAAGGCGACCTGGGGAATGCCGAAGCCGCGCATGGCTCCGCTGACTGGCAGGTTGGTGTACACGTTGTAGGCGTCAACGCGCGCATGGGGAATCTGGTAAGGGCCGCTAGCGTGGAATCCGACCTTGTCCGTCAATCCGCCTGCCGGAGGCATGGCGTGACCAACGGAGGCGTAGGCCCCCTTGTTGAGGTACACGCGCACTTCGATCGCCTGCAATCGGCCGTCGCTTGTGGCGCCGCTCTTATATTCGATCAGCGCCGGGTGGCGCTTGGTGGAGAAGTTGATGGATTCCTCGCGGTCGATCACCAGCTTGACCGGACGCCGTGCAGCCCAGGCGAGCAGGGCAGCGCGCACGCCGCACTCGTTGCCGAGTTCCCCTTTGCCGCCGAAGCCGCCGCCGGTATTGGGGATGATGACGCGAACTTTCTCCGGCGGTATCGACAGCATGGCGGCGGTGAAGTTGCGAATCAGCAACGAATACTGTCCGCAGGTCCAGATGGTCAAGCCGCCATCGGGAGTGTAGTCGGCGATAGCGCCCTCAATCTCAAGATAGGCGTGTTCGACCAGAGGTGTCTGATAGGTGCGCTCAATGATCACGTCGCAGGCGGCGAAGCCGTCTTCCACCGAGCCCTTGCGCAGCTTGAAGTGGCGCAGCACGTTGTTCAGTACGTTGTCGTGCACGGTGGGGGCCGCGGGCAGCATGCCCTGCTTGGCGTCGAAGACCGGAGGCAGTTCGTCGTAACGGACGTCGATCAACTCCAGCGCGCGAGTGGCGATATCCAGAGTCTCGGCCGCAACCAATGCAACTACATCGCCGAGGAAACGCACCTTGTCGTAGCTGATAATCGGCTGGGCGCTGTGGCCGAAGTTCTTGTTGCCGGGAATGTCGGCGGCTGTTACCACGGCCACCACGCCGGGCAGGGCCTTGGCGCGCGAGGCTTCGATACCGACCAGACGGGCGTGAGGGAAGCGGCTGCGCAGCGCCCGTCCATAGAGCATGTTGGGCAGCTGCAGGTCGCCGCAGTATACGGGTTCGCCCCGGACTTTCTCCCGTCCGTCGGCGCGAACCACGGACTCTCCTACTCCGCCCTGGGTCTTAATCAGCTTGTCTAGCTCGGTCGCAGCAGCCATAGTCTTCCTCGGTCCGGCAGATGGTACGGATTTGCGTTCGCTTTACTTTCTTCATTTGCGCATGGTGGCGCGGTGATGGGCGTCACCGGCGGCCGAATGCGGGCGGCGCCGCGCATGATGCCAGAAAAGAAAACCGGACCGCCGCTGGGCGACGGTCCGGCCGGTTAAGCGAACAACGGCATCAATGGCCGCCGGCACCCTGTTGGGCGCCGATTTGTTCGAGCGACTGCTGACGCGTGTCCACCCGAATCACGAATAGGGCAATCAAGGCCGCGAAGACCATCGGGACGGCGAAGTAGTAGATGATGTGGCTGGTCGGAGTGCCGAACTTCATCAACAGGCCCAGGGCCGTGGGCCCGAACACCATACCGAACCGGCCAACTCCATTGACGATGCCGATGCCCAGCGTGCGGACGGAGGTGGGGAACAGTTCGCCGCTCAGGGTGAACAGAATAGCCACCACGCCCTGCCCGAACAGCATCTGCAGGAACTGCGCGCCGACCACGTAAAGCGGCGACAGGTGATGCTGGAACGCCAGGCCGAACAGGAACGAGAACCCGGCGCTGATCGCCGTCAGCCAGAACAGGGCCCACTTGCGGTTGATGCGGCGCTGCAAATACATCGCGCCCCAGGAAGAGATCGGGGCGGCAATCAGGATGATCAAGGTGTAGCTGAAGCTCTTAACCAGAGGGTAGCCCTCCCGCACGAAAATCGCGGGAAGCCAGGCATTGATACCCCAGGTCTGCATGAAGAAGCAGAAGTAGAAGATCGACAGGATCGCGGTCGTACCCCAAACCAGCTTGAGTTGGCCCAACTGCTGGGCGTAGCTCATCTTGGTCTGGCCAATCGCCGACGGCGGAGGCACAAGTTCAACGTCCATGTTCGCCCTGCGGGCGAGGTCGTTGGCGATGCGTCCCGCTTCTTCGACCCTGCCTTTGCTCAGCAGGTAGCGGATGGATTCGGGCATGTAGGCGCGGATGAAGATGATCAGCACCACCGGTGCCACGCCCACGTAGTAGATGGCGCGCCATCCGAAGATGGGAATCAGCCAGATGGAGAGCAGCGCGGCTACGATCAGCCCCACGGCAAAGAACAGCGGGCCCAAGGGAATAAAGATGTGCCGCAGGCGGGTCGGGGCGAACTCCGCCAGGATGGAAAACACAATCGGCAGCTGCGCGCCCAAACCAATGCCGGCGATAAACCGGGATATGGCCAGCACGTTGTAGTTGGGGGCGAGGGCGCTGATTAGCGTGCCGCCGGCATAGAACAGCACGACCCACTGGAAGATAACTTTACGGCCGGCGAAGTCGCACAGCACCGGGAAGAAGATCGCTCCTATCGCCAGCCCGAAGTTGGCGGAGGACAGCAAAGCGCCTGCCTGTACGGGACCGATGCGGAATTCGCGGAAGATCCCCGGCAGCGCGAACGTGGTCGCCATGAAGTCCATGCCGTCCAGCAGCTGCGCCAGGCACATGCCGCTGATCAGCAGCCAGAGGAAACCAGTCATGGGCGATTTGTCGAGGAACTCCGTATAGGTCATGCGGAGCTTACTGGGGGCCGCGCTGGTGCCTGAGTCCGATTTTGTCTGATCAAATGTCACAGGTGCTTCTCCTCCTGAAATTCGGTGTTTACGCTGGTGCCAAACACTGGCACCGCCAGGCGAAGTGCAGCCAGCGGCGCTCTTGAAACGTAAGGATTGGGGCGAAACTAGCTAAACGCGAGTGCCAATTAAAGTCAAGCAAATATAAAAACTGAACGGCCGGTAAACTCGGCCCTGGCTGCGCCGCCGCGCAATCGTTCTTAGATCCGACAGCCGAAAGCGGCGCAGGGCAGCACCCACGGTAAGATCAGCTTGCGTCCCGTGCGGCCACACAGCAGCGGGAACAAGATGAGCCCGACCATCAATCCGATATTGCCGACCGACGAGATCGCACCCGCCTGTGGGGCTGATGCCGAACTTGCGGATGATGCCAGTCATGGCGAGGGCCACGATCTGGGAATCTATACTGCACGGAATCTCGGCGAGTCGGACGCCAAAAAGAAATAATTCCAGGAAGCCGGTCATCGGCTGGTTGTCGAGGAAGTCTCAATGCCGGTCATCATTGCCTGCCGGATTGGGATTAGCGGACGGCTGCTTTAGCATGAGTGCACTGGAAGTGGTGCCGATTGGCTGAGCCTTGTGAACGATGATTGATCAACAACGGATCGCTATTGCGCGTTGTCGAGCTTGCAACGATCGCAAGGTGCGCTCGGATGTGCGTTGAGAAAACGCACCGACCATTGTGCGACACGGATTGGTGCGCACCAGCGAATCGAAAGACGCGAATGCGCCGTTCGGCAGTTGTCAGCAAAAACGAAACGCCGCCCGGCAACCGGACGGCGTTCCTTCAAGGGAGAATAGTTCCGACGGAGGCTAAACCGTCAAAACTTGATGAGTAAATTCTAGGAACCGCGGAGGGGGGTGTCAAGCTATTTCTAGAAGTTAAGATTCTTTGTTTTCAATAGGTTACAACAAAATCACCCTGTGTGAAAACATGTGGCACAATCTGGTACTCGCGACTCTCTGTTTTCGCAAGTAATAGATATTAAATGCTTTACCTGTAACTCGATGATCACTTTTCGATTTTGAGCTGGATGATCTCCGTTTCGCCAGGCCGGCCGAAGAATCGTCCGGGGTAGAGCCGCTCGGCGAGGATGCGGACGCCGCCGAAGGCCACACCGATGACAATTGCGAATCCCATCAGAATGAAAACCAGAAAAACAATGTTCACCAGCAGGTTGGCGACATTGTCTTTCTTATCGAAGTTCGTGTTCTCGTTCCAGGTGACGTCGGCGTCGTAGTTGATGGACGACAACAACGATTTAGCTTCGTCGGATGATGCTTGTCCGGCGACGAGGGCAACAAGCGGACCGGTGCGCTTGATCGTAAAGGGAGTTGCTAGCGTCGGGTCGGCAGGCGTCGGCGGATTTTGATTCAGCGCGGAAAAGGCGCGCAGCCGCTCGACGGCAATCTGCGGCGTGGGGTACGAGATGATGATGACGGTCGCAACTCCGGTGCGAGTCGAGAATTTTCCCTCGATGACCTCAGCCGAGCGCTCGAAGCCGATCTGCTCGGCTGGGATCGGAGAGCCAACCATGGCCAGCGCCGCCGGACCCATTACAAATTTTGCCGAGTTGCTGGCGTAACCCTTGCGGGGAAGATACTGCGGCAGCGTGGAGAGATTGCGCGCCGGCGCTTCGGGCAAGGGAATGGCGTCACTCAACTGACGTAACTCGGCGGCCGACATCGCCGTAAGGCGGTCGAGCGTGGCCTGCACCAGCACATTGCCGCGGTAAAACAGGATGCGGTTGTTCAGCGAAGCCCCCTGCTCGCCGATCTTCTCCGCCAGCATCTCGGGTTGCTTGTAGAACGTGAAAGCGCCGTATGCGCCGCTGGCGTCGGCAAAGCGCACTGCTTTGACGGCGAGGCGGTTGTCGTCGCGGCGGTAGGAAGCAGCCTCAAAGCGCTGAAATCCGTATTCCTTGATGACGGCGGAATTGGCGGCGTCGGCCGTTGCGGCGTCGGAGCTGGCGCTGAACTCAGCCTGGCTCCAGCCGGCAAAGCTCTTCGGCAGGATGTTCGTGTCGGCGGCAAGCAGCCGCAGTGGCGCGCCCAAGGCAAGCGCCGTCAACACCAGGAGAATTCGCGAGACAGTCTTCATCGTGGAATCAGAACGAGGGTCCAGATCTCTATTCTAATTAGACTCCGCTGGGGGGAACAAAGTTTCTAAACGGCCCGGTGGGGCTAGCGGGCTGCCACGCGCGTCTTCTGCGCGACCTTCACGGTGCTGAGCCCGTTGGCGTACTTGGCAATGCCGCGGTAGAGATACTCGGCGACCCTCTGCCGGTATTCGCGGTTCTGCAAGCGCTTCTCATCCGTTGAATTGGAGAGGAAGGAAATCTCGGCGAGCACCGACGGCATATTGGCGCCGATCAGCACGATGAATGGAGCCTGGCGCACGCCGCGGTCGCGCATAGGCGGGTTCTTGTAGGCTTGGCCCGACCACAACGACTTCTGCACGTCGCTAGCGAACTCGCGCGATTCCTCGATCTTTTCCTTCAAAGCTATCTTCTTCACCAGGTCCTGCAACTCGTGGATGGACTTCTCCGACACGGCGTTTTCGCGCGCGGCCACTTCCAGTGCATCGCGCGAAGAGGTGAAGTTGAGGTAATAGGTTTCCACGCCGCGCACCGAGGGGTCCTGGCTGGAGTTCGCATGAATGGAGATGAACAGATCGGCCTCGGACTGGTTGGCGACTGCAGTGCGTGTTTCCAGCGGCACGAAGCTGTCATCGTCGCGCGTGTATATGATCTCGGCGCCCATGCGCGTGGTGAGCAGCTTGCCGAGCCGCTGCGCCACGTCGAGGACCAGATCCTTTTCCTGCAAGCCGTTGGGTCCCACGGTGCCGGTGTCGTGCCCGCCGTGACCGGCATCGATCACAATCCTTCCCACTTTCAGACCGAGCGCGCGAGTCAGCGAGCGCTCACCGGAAGCAGTGGGACGCGCCGGAACGGCGGTGCGCTCCGGTCCGGGAATGGTGCGCTTTGCGGCGGTGGAGCTCGGCGCGACGGACTCGAAGGTCGGCCCGGAACTCAGCGGCGTTTCCTTCGCCGAGCTGCCGGGGGGAGGCAGCGGAGTAGCGGCACGCTCGACGCCTGCCTTGGGAGTCGAAGCCGCCGTGGCCGGGACGGGTGCCGGCTTCGACGGTGCCGGTTCACTTACGGTCGATGCAGCGGTGGTGCCAGCAGTGCCAAGCTTCGGTTTCGGCTGGCTCACGCTGGCCGTCGAACGGCTGGGCGTGCTCGCGATGGAGGGCGGCGGCGTAACGCTTGCCAATTCAATCGGACGGGCCGCAGGTGTGGTCTGCGCTCCACCCTGAGCCCAAGCTTCATCCAGCGTTGGTTTCAGCGGGGCCTTGGTGCCGTCGGTAACCCGGCCACCCAGTTGAGCGCGCCGCTCTTCGACCGTCACTGGCCTCGTCGTCGGAGGGGCTGTCACCGCCGGGCGGGATGCCGCAGTTTCGACGCGACGCTCCACTGGCTTGGCGGGTGCCGGTTCGGTTTTCACCGCAGCCGCAGTCTCGACCGCAGGCTTGGGTGAGGAAGCCGTCCTGGCAGCAGCGGCAGGAGCTTCTTTTTCGCTCGGTTTACGGGAGGCACGCTGCGTTCCGCCCGAGCGCCCGTGAATGTCCACGATCAAGCGGTAAGGGTTAGGCAGCAGGAACGCCGAGTAGTCGGATAAGTCATCAACCTCAAGCACCACCCGGGTGATGTTGCGCGTGTACTGCGCCACGCGGATCTTGCGCAGGAATCCGTCCTGCACTTCGAAGCTCTTGCCGGCCAAAGTTGAGGCGAGTTTGGTGCTGTGCAGGTCGAAGAAGATCCGATCCGGTTCGGGTACGCGCCCGGCCTGATACTGAACTTCAGTCTCCAGATCGATGGCGACGCGCGTGTAATCGGGGGTGGACCAGTAACGAATGCCAGTGACCAGCGGCAAGGGACCGTTGCGTATGGCGCCGGGCACTTCCGACTTGGCTGCCGCGTCGCGCAGCTGCGCTTCCTTGCCCGCCACGTCACGCAACTCAGCCGAGCGACCATTCTCGGGGCTGGCGATGTCTCCGTTCGTCTCCCGCTTTTCTTTCTTCTTTTCCGCTGGAGGCTGACGCAGTTCGGTCAGCGCCGCCCGCGCGCCCTCGGCATGGGCGCTGCGCGGATAATGCTTCAGGAAATCCTGAAAGGTGGCGTCGGCAGTGGCGGTGTCGTTGAGGTCCGACTTGTAGATCTGCGCAATCGTATAGAGCGCATCGACCCTGAACTTGCTGCCCGGATACTCGCGCCGCAGAAACTCGAATTGCCCGATGGCGGCGGCCAGCGACTTTGGATCGTTGAAGCGGCGGCCGGCTTCGGCCAGCAACTCGCCGACGGCGATCACCGCGGGCTCGGCTTTAATCGAGCTTGGGGCCGTGTAGTATACGCGCCGGTAAGCGTCGGTTACCTGCTGATAGTCGCGGCGGGTACGTTCCTCGAGCGGACGTCCATTGAGTTCCTGGCGCAGGCGCTCGGCCATCTGAAACTGGTTGCGCGCCAACTGCTTCTTCTGGGCCAGGTCGCGGGCAAAAGCCGGCACCGAGGCAACCAGGACAATGAGGCCCAGCAGCACGAACGCGCGAGTTGCCAACTTCCTGACCAACGGAGGTCGCCCTCTATATTGATAAACCCGTTTCGCGACGCACCCGGCTACCGGTCCGCAGCGCTTCATGCCGGGCTACGCACCTTGGCGCACTTGCTGCGACCTCGGAGCACGGAGACATACAGGTACAGTGAACCACGAATTCCGCTCCGTGCAAAACAGGAAATCACCTGATAACTAAGGGGAGTAGCCGCATTTGCACTGCTCAGGCTAAACATTCGGAAGCCAGAAAACGTCTAAGGTCGGATACCTGAGTCACAGCCGGGAGTGTCAAGTTGGATTCACCGGGCAGAACGCAATCTGCGCGCAGCAGGATCAGTCGTTGGTGACCGTCAGGACACCTCGATCGTTGCGCGAAATGCGGATCGAAGATGCCTGAAACCAAACTCCCCGTCCCTCGGCATGGTTGCGGTAGAGGCTGGTGATCTGGCGCACGTAGCTTTGCGTTTCGGCGAAGCCGGGGATGCCGTTGGCGCGAGCCACAGCCGCAGCGCCGGCATTGTAGGCCGCCAGCGAGAGCCGCAGATCGCCGTTGTAGCTGGTCAGCAGGTCTCTAAGGTGACGCACGCCGCCGTCAAGGTTCTGATGCGCGTCAAAGGGGTTAGCGACCTTAAGCTGCCGCGCAGTGGCGGGCATCAGTTGCATCAATCCCATCGCGCCCTTGCTGGAAAGCGCCCGCGGATTGTAGTTCGACTCCACCTTAACCACGGCGCGCACCAGATTGGCGTCCACCCCGTGCCGCGTGGAGGTCTCCTGGATGGCCGCGTCGATCTCGGCCGCGTTCGGACTCCGCTCAGTGGTTGGCGAGCCAGCTTTCGTCCGGGAGAGCGAAATCTCTTTCACTGGAGCCTGCGGCAGATCAACGGAGGGCTCAGCGTTGACGTAGACGACGCGCCCGTTCTCGGTCTGTCGGGCTTCAATGCCGTCCCGTTGCGACGAGTAGGCACTGCGCGGCAAGACGAGCAGGACGAGGAGAAGAAGGACCAGCAACGCCCCCAGGCGGGCTAGCGCCTCACGCAACGCCCAGTCGCGCGTCCGCAGCCGTTCGCGTCCGGTGGTAACGGTCGTGAAATCGGTCCCGTTCAAAATATCGGCTGTAGGTGACTTCATCGTTTACCTGCCTTTACAGCACTTCCCCGGAAGGACTGTATTATAAGAAGGAACGCGTTTGGCGGGTCCTGCGAAGCGCCGTGGCCGGGCACGAAAGAAGCAGGTACGGTGTACGAAGGTAATGGGCCGCGCCGGCACGGCAGGCCGGCGTTCAAGAAAGGCAGTTAATCAACGCAATGTTGCTGGAAGTCGACACCTACGGATTCGGTGTGCTGCTCGACCTGGTTGTGCCGGTCGAGAAGGGGGCCATGCGCCGCCTCCCCGGAGGCGCAGTCCTGCGGTTGTCCGAGGTGCCGCCGGCAGTAAGCCCAACTCCCGGCAAGCCAACCTGCATTACGTTCCACCTGGAGTGCGCTCCCGGCGTCGATACGCGCCTGGGCGGGACCTGGCTCTATCTGACCCTGAAGGGGAAAGTGGAGGCGTTGCGCATTGCGGGCACGCAGATCGCCGTCGACCAGGAGAGCATTATCAACTGCCTGGAAGCCCTGCGCGGTCAGTGATGTCCGCTGCCGACGCCGCGTCGGCTCCTCCTTCTTTGGTCCCAGCGTCTCCCTCTGCGCTGCGAAATCTCTAAGTTTCCCCTCACCCCGTTCGCAGGAATCCTGTATTATCCGCCCGATTGAGTGACGGCTGGCTGGCAGGTGCGCAATGTGTCTGGCTGTTCCCGGCGAAGTGCTCGAAATTGTCGAGCAGGATGACCGGCGCGAGGGACGGGTGCGATTCGGCGGCGTTGTGAAGCGCGTGCGGCTGGACTTCGTTCCCGAAGCGCGGCCCGGCGACTACGTCATCGTCCACGCCGGATTCGCCATCAGCCGAATGGACGCCGAGGAGGCACAGCGAACCCTGGACCTGTTCGCTGAGTTGGTAGCCGCTAGCGTAGACCTGACGGAGCAGTCCTGAGCCGTGGGTGGCTGGGGATTGTCCGGTTCTGGTTCGAGGAAGACAGCGTGAAATTCGTTGACGAGTTTCGCAGCCGGCAACTTGCCCAGGCCCTGACGCGCGAAATCGTCAACACCGTCACCCGCCGCTGGGTGCTGATGGAAATCTGCGGTGGCCAGACCCACACCATCCTCCGTTACGGACTCGATGAACTGATCGGCGGCGCCGTGGAACTGGTTCACGGCCCGGGCTGCCCGGTCTGCGTCACCCCGGCCCAGGCGATCGACCGCGCGGTAGAGTTGGCGTTTGGCTGCGGCGTGATCCTGGCCTCTTACGGCGACATGCTGCGGGTTCCCGGTTCGCGCTCGAATCTATTTCAGTCGCGTGCGCAGGGCGCCGACGTGCGCGTTATCTATAGTCCGCTGGAGGCGGTGAAGCTTAGCCGCGACAACCCCGGCCGCCACGTGGTGCTGTTCGCCATTGGATTTGAGACGACTGCCCCAGCGAACGCCCTCGCCGTCAGTGAGGCACGCCGCCACGGGCTGACGAATTTCTCGCTGCTGGTCTCGCAGGTATTGGTGCCGCCCGCCATCCGCGCGCTGATGCGATCGCCGGGAAACCTGGTGCAGGGACTGATTGCCCCCGGCCACGTATGCACCATTATGGGGTGCGAGGAATACTCAGAACTGGCCGCCGAGTGCCGGGTCCCGGTGGTCGTGGCGGGATTTGAACCCGTGGATCTGCTGCAAGCCGTGCTCATGCTGGTCCGCCAACTGGAAGCCGGCACCGCCGTGTGCGAAAACCAGTATGCCCGCGCGGTGCGGGCTGAGGGCAATCCTGCCGCGCGGCGGCTCATGGGCGAGGTCTTCGAGTGTTGCGACCAGCATTGGCGCGGCTTTGGCATGATTCCCGCAAGCGGGCTGCGCCTGCGCACTGAATATGCCAACTGGGATGCCACCCGGCGCTTCCCGCTGCCGGAGCGCGCGGCGGAAGAGCCGGCCGATTGCCTGAGCGCACAGATCCTGCAGGGACGCAGCCGACCGCCCGACTGCCCGAGGTTTGCCGAGCGTTGCACGCCGGAAAGTCCGCTGGGTGCGCCCATGGTCTCCAGCGAAGGAGCCTGCGCTGCCTACTATCGCTACCGTGGACACGCCGCGAAAGCCGAGGCGACCTCATGAGCGACGTGAAAGACGATCCGCGCTTTCTCTGCCCGGCTCCGTTGCCGGTGAAGGACCGCGTCGTGCTGGGACATGGCAGCGGCGGCAAGCTCAGCGCCGAGCTCATGGCCTCGGTGTTCCTGCCAGCGTTGCGCAACCCGGAGCTGGCGAAGCTCAACGATCAGGCGGTGATCCGTGTCGGCGGCGCGCGCCTTGCCTTCACTACGGATACGTTCGTTGTGAAGCCGCTCGTCTTTCCGGGTGGCGACATCGGCTCGCTCGCCGTACATGGCACGATCAACGACCTTGCCGTGGGTGGTGCGCGTCCGCTTGCTCTGAGCGCGGCGTTTGTGATCGAAGAGGGAGTCCCGCTCGACCAACTGCAACAGCTTGTCGCCTCGCTCGCGCGGGCGGCTGCGGCGGCCGCAACGCCGGTGGTGACGGGCGATACCAAGGTGGTGGAGCGCGGCGGATGCGATGGGCTCTTCATCAACACCAGCGGCATCGGTGTCATCGAAAGCGGAGTTGATCTCTCCGGCGAGTATGCGCGCGCCGGCGACCGCATCCTGCTCAGCGGGTTCATCGGCGACCATGGCATCGCCGTACTGGGCGAACGCGAAGGGCTCGAGTTTGAATCGCCGGTCACCTCCGACAGCGCCGCGCTGCACCAGCTCGTCGCCGCGATGCTGGAGGCAAGTGCGCGTTACCGGCAGCAGGGAGTGGCGCCCGGGCCGATTCGCTGCATGCGGGATCCGACACGCGGCGGGCTCGCCAGTGCGTTGAATGAAATTGCGGGCAAGGCCGCGGTCGGGATCCAGTTGGAAGAGCGTTGCATTCCGGTACGCGAGGCGGTGCGTGGAGCCTGTGAACTGCTGGGATTCGATCCGCTCTACGTGGCGAACGAGGGCAAACTGGTCGCCTTCGTGGCGCCCGAAGCCGCCGACGCGGTGCTCGAGGCCATGCAAGCGCATCCGCTTGGCCGCGAGGCAAGAGACATTGGATGCGTATCCGCCGAGCACCCGGCGGTCGTGACCCTGCGTACCACACTCGGCACGCGGCGCATGGTCGATATGCTGAGCGGCGATCAGTTGCCGCGTATCTGCTGAGCGATTGCCGAGGGCCTGATTGTGCACGAGCTGGGCATCGCCGAATCGATTCTCGCGGCCGTTTCGAATGAGGCCGCCAGCCGCCCGGGCAGCCGTCCGCTGCGCGTGGGCGTGCGGGTGGGAGAGTTGGCCGCCATCGATCCCGAGTCGCTGCGCTTCTGTTTTGAAGTGCTGGTGAAGGGGACCGAAAACGAAAGCCTGCAGATGGAGATCGAGACGGTGCCGCGCCGCCATTTCTGCGGTGTCTGCAAGGAAGACTTCGCGGTGCGCGACTATGACTTTCATTGTCCCGGCTGCCATGCCTGGTGTCCGACGTTTGCCGGCGGCGATGACCTGACCCTGACGTTTCTGGAGCTGGAAGAAGATGGAGACCATACCGCTGCAGCGGAAAGTGCTCAGTGAAAACGACCGGCTGGCCACCGACCTGCGAGAACGCTTTGCGGCGCACGGCATCCTCTGCCTGAACCTCATCAGCTCGCCCGGGTCCGGCAAGACGAGCCTGCTGGAGCGCACGCTCGCCCAGTGGCCCGCCGAGGTTCGTCCCGCCGTGCTGACCGGCGACATCCAGACGGAAAACGACGCCAATCGCCTGCGCCGCTTCTGCGGCCGGGTGAAGCAGATCACCACCGGCGGGGCGTGCCACCTGGATGCGCGCATGGTCGAGGCGGCGCTCACCGACTGGCGGTTGGACGAGATCGATCTGCTGCTGGTGGAAAACGTCGGCAATCTGGTTTGCCCGGCCAGCTACGATCTGGGTGAAGCGGCCAAACTGGTGCTGCTGAGCGTGACCGAGGGTGAAGACAAGCCGCTCAAGTATCCTTCGATCTTCTTCAAGTCCGAGCTGGTCGTCGTGAACAAGATCGACCTGCTGCCCTATGTGCCCTTCGACCTTGCCAAGGCGGAAGACAACGCGCGCAAGGTGCATCCGGGCGTCGAGATCATTCGTACCTCATGCACCACGCAGCAGGGAATAGGCGAATGGCTGGGCTGGCTGCAACGGCGATTGCGCTCGATCCGAACGCGGGTGGATGCAACACCGGCCGGAATCAGCGGCTGACACGGACGGCGGCAGATCATGATCACGCGCAAGCGAATCGAGCTCCAGGGCATTGTGCAGGGCGTGGGGTTCCGTCCCTATGTTTTTCGCCTGGCCACCGAACTGAGCGTTGCCGGATTCATTTCCAACTCTTCGGCCGGGGTGACGATTGAGGTCGAGGGAGAACCCGCAGCTGTCGAGCTATTCCTGCGCCGCCTGCCGTCCGAGTTGCCGCCGCTGGCGCGCATCACACGCAGTGAGGTGGTGGCGGTGGCTCCTTTGGGTGAAAGCTCCTTTCATATTCTTCCCAGCGACAGGGGCGCACGCGCGACCGCCATGATCGCCGCCGATGTGGCCACCTGTGCCGACTGCCTGCGCGAGTTGTTCGACCCTGCCGACCGGCGCTTCGGTTATCCATTCCTCAATTGCACCAACTGCGGCCCGCGTTTCACCATCGTGCGCGGCATCCCCTACGACCGGCCCTCAACCTCGATGGCGGCCTTTCCGATGTGCGAGGCCTGCCGCCAGGAATACGACGACCCTCGCGACCGCCGCTTTCACGCCCAGCCCAACGCCTGCTGGCAGTGCGGTCCGCAGGTGGAACTCTGGAATGCCAAAGGAGAACGGCGGCCCGTGGCCGACCCCGTAGCCTCGGCAGCCGAGGCTATCGCTGCCGGACAGATCATGGCGGTGAAGGGGCTGGGCGGCTTTCATCTGGCCGTTGACGCCACTAATGAGGAGGCGGTTGCGCGGCTGCGCGAGCGCAAGGGCCGGGCGGAGAAGCCGTTCGCGGTCATGGTTCCCAGCATGGAGCGTGCCGAAGAGATTTGTGAGCTGGATGAGGTCGCGCGGCAGGCGCTGGTCTCGGTGCAGCGGCCCATCGTGTTGTTGGTGCGCCGCAACGCCGGGCTGGTTGTTGAGCAGGTGGCGCCGGGCAACCGCTATCTGGGAGTCTTCCTGCCCTATACGCCGCTGCATCACCTGCTCTGTGCCCGGAGCGGCCTGCGGGCGATGGTGATGACCAGCGCCAACCTGAGCGAGGAGCCGATTGCTATTGATAACCGCGAGGCGGTCGAGCGGCTCGGCGGCATCGCCGATGGATTTCTCGTGCACAATCGCGACATCCTGCGGCGTTGCGACGACTCGGTGGTGACGGTGTCACCCTGCGGCGTGCGCCACCTGCGGCGCTCGCGCGGATTTGTGCCCGTGCCGGTAACGTTGCGCGTACCGCTGCCCGCGGTGCTGGCGGTGGGTGGCGAGTTGAAGAACACGATCTGCATGATTCGCGGCGAGCACGCCTTTCTGAGCCAGCACATCGGCGACCTCGAGAACTTCGAGGCCTGCCGCTTTTTTGAAGAGGCCGTCGGGCACTTGCAGAAGGTGCTCGAGTTTTCTCCGGCGACCATCGCGCACGATCTGCACCCTGACTATTACTCCACCCAGTGGGCGCTGCGGCAGGCGGGAGTGCGGCAGGTGGCGGTGCAGCATCATCATGCGCACATTGCCAGCTGCATGGCCGAGCATCGCCTGGAAGGGCCAGTGATCGGCTTCGCCATGGACGGCACCGGCTACGGCTCCGACGGGCACATCTGGGGAGGCGAGGTTCTGGTCTGCGACTACGCAGGTTTTGAACGGGCGGCACACTTCGCCTACGTGCCCATGCCGGGCGGAGCGGCGGCGATTCGAGAGCCGTGGCGGATGGCCGCGGGCTATCTCGTGCATCACTTCGGCCCGGAGGGACTAAAGCAGGACTTGCCCTTCCTGCGCGAGATTGAACGGAGCAGGCTGCAGACGGTGCTGCCGATGATCGAGCGCCGCGTGAATTCACCGCTCACCTCCAGTTGCGGACGGCTGTTTGACGCGGTAGCGGCCCTGGCCGGAATTCGCAACACGGTCACCTACGAGGCGCAGGCGGCGATTGAGTTGGAGATGGCGATTGGGCAATCAGGAGATGAAGAGCCATACGGCTTCGACCTGCAAGTCTGCGAAGGTGCTTCGTGGATCATCGATACGCGGCCGATCTTTGGGCAGTTGCTCGCGGACGTGCGGCGCGGCACATCCACCGCACGGATCAGCACGAGCTTTCACCTTGGTTTGATTGAGGTGTTCGTGCAAGTGGCCCAGGCCCTTCGCGAGCGCACACGGCTGAATCGCGTGTGCCTGAGCGGCGGGACTTTCCAGAACCGTTTTCTGCTGGAACTACTTCAAGCGCGATTGTTTGAGGCTGGCTTCGACGTATACTCCAATGCGCAGGTTCCCTCAGGCGATGGCGGGCTGAGCCTGGGGCAGGCGGTGGTGGCGGGGTGCCGTTGCCGCTGATCGAGCATGCTCCACGCTGAGCAATCGAACCTGCGTCAGACTCTACCTTGCAGAGGAATACCAGCATGACGGCGATCAGCTCTTTCATGTCCGAGCACACAATCCTGGCCGTCCTGATTGTCTCCGTGGCGTGGTTTGGCGCCGGATGGCAGAGCTCTGCCAAAGGCAAACGGGGAGACGGGTTGGGCTGGCAGATCGTTAGCCTGATGGTGTTGGTCGCCGGGCTCATCAAATTTGCGTTTGACTAGGCGTGGAGTAGTGCAGGTGTCTGCGTCGTGGCGTTTGTCGCGGAGATTTTAATCGTCCGGCGTCTTTGGCGCCGCGGTGAGGCAAATCGAGCGACCTAAATTCTCAACTGTGAGCTGATCGGTCTTGAACAGATTGGTCATGGCCTCTGCGACTCTTGCCGCGGCTTCGCATACCGCGAGGCTCATCTCCGCGCCGTGTTCCAGCGTTACGGCTGTTGCCGTTACGAGCGCAGCCGGAGGCGCATGGCCGAATACGCTCTGCGCGAGCGCAAGCAGCGTTCCCGGTTCGAAGTGGTGGGAGCTGCTGGAGGAGCCGCAGGGTTCGACAGGCATAGCGCAGAGCGCTCCCGGTTGGTCGCCCACGGCGGCGTCGAGGAAGATCGCATAGTCCGTCTGGCTCAGCGGGATGGCCATCTCGGGCGTGAGCTGGCGGTTGACGATTACCTCAACGGAATCGAGGCGGCGATCCTCGATCTGCCGGGCGGTGAGCGGGCCGAAGCCGTCGTCACCGCGGTACGGATTGCCGTAGCCGATCACCAGTACGCGCTGCACAGGCGGCCCCTTGGTTTGATTCCACTCAGCGGCTGCAAATCTCGTCCAGCAGGTTCCCCTCGGCATCGCGCAACTCGATTTGCATGGCCAGCAGTCCGGAGGCATGCGTGGAGCAGCTGAAGCACGGATCGTAGGCACGCACGACCGCCGAGACGCGGTTGAGCATGCCCTCCTGCAGCTTGTCGCCGCGCACAAAATGTTCGCTGACCTGCTGGATGCTCCTGCCGATGGCCAGATTGTTATGGCCGGTGGCGACGATCAGGTTGGCCCAGGTAATCGCGCCCGTCTCGGCCACGCGATAGTGATGGATCAGGATGCCGCGCGGGGCCTCGACAATGCCCACGCCGTCGAGCGAGTTGACGCCGGCGGTGGCGCGGACGTGCGAGTCGGTAATATGCGGGTCCTTGATCAGCTGTCCGATGCGCTCCAGCGCATAGAGCAGCTCGATCAGCCGGGCGTAGTGAAAGAGGAACGCGCTGTGCGCCGGACGTCCAAAGCGCTGCTGGAACTCGGCCAGCTCGGCATCCGCCTTCGGGGTGCCGCAGCGGTCGGCCACGTTGAGGCGCGCCAGCGGTCCGACGCGGTAGAGTCCGGCGGGATAGCCGAGCGGCTTGAAGTACGGGGCCTTCAGGTAGGACTCCTTGAGCGTGGCCTCGCCGATGTAAGTGGCGTAGTCGGAGGCGGCAATGCCGTCGGCCACGATCTGCCCGGTGGCGTCGCGGAAGCGCAGCTGGCCGTCGTAGAGTTGCAGGTTGCCCCGGGCATCCACCGTGCCCGCATACATGGTGGGCGCGGAGCCGAAGTGCTCGATCTCTTCCTTGAAGCCATCGATGGCGTCCTTGAAAAACGCCAGCGTCTTCTCGGCGCCGGCGACGGCGGCCGGGAGTTCGGCGACGATGCGGTCGCGCAACGCAGGCGGCATGGGCGAATTGACTCCGCCCGGCACGGTCCACGACGGATGCACGCGCTCGGCCGCCAGTCCCTCGATGATCTGCAGGCCGAACTTACGCAGCTCGATGCCAAGCCGCGCCAGCTCCGGATGCTTCTCGATCACGCCGATCACGTTGCGCTTGGCCGGGTCGGAATCAAAGCCCAGCAGCAGGTCGGGCGAAGAGAGATAAAAAAAGCTGAGGGCGTGCGACTGCACGAACTGGGCGCAGTGCAGCAGTTCGCGCAGCTTGTGCGCGGTGGCCGGAATGCGCACCGCCATGATGTCGTCGCAGGCCTTGCACGACGCCAGCAGATGGCTGACCGGGCAGATGCCGCAGATGCGCGCGGTAATGCCGGGCATCTCGTAGAACGGGCGGCCCTCGGTGAACTTCTCAAAGCCGCGCACCTGCGTGATGTGCAGCTTGGCGTTGGCGACGCGTCCCTCGTCGTTGAGCTCCAGCGTTATCTTGGCGTGCCCTTCGATGCGGCTTACCGGATCGATCGTCAGTCGCTTCATACTCGACTCCCTATCCGAACTTCACCTTCGCATTGGTCGCGGGCTTGCGGCCCTCCAGCAGGTCGGTCAACAGTCCAAGGATGGCCTTGGCCGGCGGAGGACAGCCGGGCACATGGATATCCACCTCGACGAACTCATGCAGCGGCCGCGCGTGTTTCATCAGCGAAGGAACGCCGTCGCTGGGTATCTGCTTGTTTTCATCCGCGCCCTCGACGTAGATGCGCTGCAGCAGCTGCGTTACCGGGATGGAGTTCCGCATGGCCGGCACGTTGCTGGTTACCGCGCAGTCGCCCAGGGCGATCAGGATGTGCGTGCGGTGGCGGATGGTCTCAATGCGATGCGCGTCTTCCAGCGAGCTGACGGCGCCTTCCACCAGCGTGACGTCCACCGCTTCGGGGAACTCCTGCGCATCCACCAGCGGACCGTAGACGAGGTCGATCTTGCCGGCCAGGGCGATGACGGCGGCATCCGTGTCGAGCAGCGACATGTGGCACCCGGAGCAGCCATCCAGCCAGACCGTGGCTACCTTGACCTTTTTCATCCGCGCACTCCTTTCCGCAGCGCCAGGCCGGTCAAATTCTCGTTGCGCTTCACCATCTCTTCGACGGCATAGCCCTTTTCGGACAGAGCGCCGGTCGGGCATGCCTGAACGCACTTGCCGCAACTGGTGCACTCGGGGGCCTCGCCCCAGGGCTGGTTGAGGCCGCTGTTCACGCGGGCGTGGATGCCGCGCGAGGTGATGTCCCAGACGTTGGCCCCTTCCAGCTCGCTGCATACCCGCACACACCGCGTGCAGAGAATGCAGCGGTTGTGGTCGAGCACGTAGCGCTTGTGCGTCATGTCGACCGGCAACTTCGGATAGTTGTACCAATAGCGGGTGCTGGTGATGCCGAGCGCCGTGGCCATCGACTGCAATTCGCAGTGGCCGTTGGAAACGCAGACGGAGCAGACGTGGTTGCGCTCGATCAGCAGCAACTCGACGGCGATGCGTCGGTACTGCGTCAGCCGCGGCGAGGTGGTCGTGACCGACATGCCGTCCTGCGCCGGGGTGGTGCAGGCGGGCAGCAGGCGGTCGGTACCCGACACCTCGACGATGCAGAGCCGGCAGGCGCCGATGGCGGAGAGACCCTCGAGATAGCACAGCGTCGGGATCTGCTTACCGGCGGAGCGGGCCGCCTGCAGGATCGTCTCTCCCTCCAGTGCGTTGACCAGTTCGCCGTCAATACGGATGGAAAGTTTTTTTTGCGCCAAGTCTCGCCTCCTTAGCCAACGCTCACGTGCGTGCGGATGTCGCAGCGCAGGCACCGGCAGGATTCTTCCCAGGCTTCTTCGGCAACTAGGCCCGTCACCACTTCATCGTTGGACTTGATCCGCTTCTTGGCGTTGAGGGCCCGGGCAGCGTGGCGGCGGCTCTGGCCCGGTTCCTCCGGCGCCTTCTGCTCGTACACAAAATCGGGGAACAGGCGGAGCCAGCGGGACTCGCCCATCAGCCGCTCGTCGATGTTGCGAGCGGCCTGCTTGCCGTAGTCCATGGCATTGGAGACGTTGGAGGCCCCGGTGATCACATCGCCGCCGGCGTAGAAATTGGTGCGGCTGGTCTCGAGCGAGAAGCGGTCCACGACGATCGTGCCCTCTTCCTTGAGCCCCAGACCCGAGGCACGGCAGAAGTCGAGGTCGAAGGTCTCGCCGACGCCGAGCACCACCGAGTCGCACTCAAAGCGCTGAATCTCGTCGGTGGACACCGGACGGCGGCGGCCCGAGCGGTCGTACTCACCCAAGCGGGTGCGCACCACCTCGATCGCCTTCACGTTGCCTTCGGCGTCGCCAATGATGCGATGCGGCGCCGACAGGAAGACAAAGCGAACGCCCTCTTCCTCGGCGGCCACGGTCTCTTCCTCGATGGCGGGCATATCCTTGCGCTCGCGGCGATAGAGGACGGTAGCTTCGGCGCCCATGCGGACGGCGGTGCGCGCCGAGTCGATGGCGGCGTTGCCGCCGCCGATGATGGCGACCCGGCGTCCCATGCGCATCTTCTCTTCCTTTGAAACCGCCTCGAGGAAGATCAGCGCCGGATAGACGCCCCTCAACTCCGTGCCCGGCAGATAGAGCCACGACTCCTTCCACGTGCCGATGGAGATAAAGACAGCATCGAAGCGGTCAGCCAGATCGTTCAACGGCAGGTCGAAACCGACGCGCGTGTTGAAGACGAACTTGACCCCCAGCCGCTCGATCAACTCGACCTCGCGGCGGATCACTTCCTTCGGCAAGCGGTACTCGGGGATGGCGAAGCGCAGCATGCCGCCCGCCTCGGCCTTTTCGTCGAAGACCGTTACGTCGTGGCCGAGCAGAGCCAGGTAAAACGCGGCGGTCAGGCCGGTGGGTCCGGCCCCGGCCACGGCTACCTTGCGCCCGGTAGCGCCCAGCTTGCGCGCTACGATGCGTGCCGCCATGGCGTCGAACTGATCGGAGAACAGGATGGTATCGGCGATCCGCCGATGCACCTCGCGCATGTTGACCGCTTCGTCGAGCGTGCTGCGGCGGCAACGGTTCTCGCACGGATGCTGGCAGACGCGTCCCGTGGATGCGGGCAGGGGATTATCGAGGATCACCGACTCGAATGCCTCTTCGATGCGGCGTTCCTGGTAGAGCTGCAGGAAGCGCGGGATGTTCATGCGCAGCGGGCAGCTGTTTTCGCAGGGCGAAAGCGCGAGGTCCTGGCAGACTCCCGCGCGGCAGCGATGCGCCCGCAGGTGGTCTTCAAATTCCTCGCGGAAGTGGCGCATGGTGGTGAGCACGGGGTTCGGGGCCGTCTGGCCCAGCCCGCACAGCGAACAGTCGCGGATCATGCGGCCCAGCTCTTCGAGCGCCTCCAGTCGGTTCCGCATGCCGGGGATGCCGTGCGTGATGCCATTCAGGATGCGCAGCAGCTTGTTGAGCCCGACGCGGCAGGGGATGCACTTGCCGCATGATTCCGAATGCGTGAACTCGACGAAGAAGCGGGCCACATCGACCATGCAGTTGTCTTCGTCCATCACCACCATGCCGCCCGAGCCCATGATGGAGCCCAACTGCTGCAGGCTCTCGTAATCGACCGGCGTGTCGAACATCTCTTGCGGAATGCAGCCGCCCGAGGGGCCGCCGGTCTGCACGGCCTTGATGGCGCGGCCCGGAGTGCAGCCGCCTTCGCCAATGTCGTAAATAAAGGTCTTGAGGGGACTGCCAAGCGGCATCTCGACCAGTCCGGTGCTATGCACCTTGCCGAC
>CAINCZ010000186.1 GCA_903847195.1 uncultured Acidobacteriota bacterium
GACCAAGGGCATCGAGGTGAAGAATTTCCAGCCCACCTACCGCGCGCTCGATGACTACGACGTCAACAAGCTGTACGTGCAAAAGGAGGCGCTCGAGGCGCGCGGGTTGACGCAGGAGGACATGTGCGTGCCGGTGGAAGTGAAGAGTGCGGCCGAGATCGGCAAGCTGATGGAAGAGCAGGACGTGCTGCTCAGTTTCTAAAGAGAGCAAAGGCAAATCATGCTGCATATCGTGAACAAATCGCCGCTGGAACGCAATGCGCTCGATAGCTGTCTCGCCGTGGCGCAGCCCGGGGCGGCGCTGCTCTTGATCGAGGACGGGGTATATGCCGCGACGCGCGGCAATGCGGCCGAGGCCAGGCTGCGGGCGGCATCCGAGCGCATGGAGGTCTATGTGCTCGCGCCCGACCTGGAGGCGCGCGGCATGGCGCAGTCGCTTGCCGAGGGCGTGAAGACGACCGACTACGCGGGTTTTGTCGAACTGGTGGCAAAGCACAAAAGCTGCCAGTCCTGGCTGTAGTCCGGTTGCGCTGGAGGAACACGGGGCCGGCAATCACTGCGGCGCGGAAATTTGGGTAACTACCGGGGGGAATCACTCCCCATTTTGAAACGGGCATAAAGGAGCGGAAATGGCAATCGAAATTGAAGGCAAATCATACGAAACCGACGAGGAAGGCTACCTGGTCAACCTTGCCGAGTGGAACGAAGATGTGGCCAAGGTCCTGGCGGAGCAGGAGAAGATCGACCTGACACCCAACCACTGGGAGGTTGTCAACTTCCTGCGCGATTACTACAACGAATTCCAGATTGCGCCTGCGGTGCGCGTGCTGACCAAGGCGATCGGCAAGAAGCTCGGGCCGGAAAAAGGGAATAGCCAGTATTTGTATGAGTTGTATCCCTATGGTCCGGCGAAGCAGGCGTGCAAGATCGCCGGCCTGCCCAAGCCGACCGGCTGCATCTAACGCCCGGATGCGGAAGAGGCAGGGGTTTTCCGCGTGAAGGCCTGCTCCGTCGCCTCCCCGGCGCCGTCCGCGCCGAAATGAGGGCGCGATGACGGCGGCGACAATTTTCTTCGCGCTGCTGTTCTACGCAGCAACGCTGCTCGGCGTGGCCGGGCTCGCATGGCGCATCCGCGACTATGCGCGCACGCCGGTGCCGCTGAAGATCCCGACCACGCCGGCGCCGACGACCACCGGCGGCGTGGTGCTGCGCATGCTGCGCGAGCTCACGCTGTTCGAGAGCCTGTTCAAGGCCAACCTGTGGATCTGGCTGTTCGGCTGGATGTTCCATGTGTCGCTGGCGCTGGTGCTCCTGCGCCATCTGCGCTATTTCACCGAGCCGGTGTGGTTCTGGGTGGATTGGATCCAGCCCTTCGGCATGTACGCCGGATTGGCCATGGCCGCCGGTCTCGCGGCGCTTTGGGCGCGGCGTTTTCTGGTCGAACGTATCCGCTACATCTCGACGCCCTCGGATCACCTGATGCTGGCGCTGCTGCTCGGAATTGCCCTGTCCGGCCTGTCGATGAAGTTTCTCGAGCATACCGACATCATCAATCTGAAGGCGTTCGCGCTCGGCCTGATCCTGTTCGACTGGCAGCCGTTGCCTGCGTTCTTGCTGCTGTACCTGCACCTGTTCCTGGTCGCGCTGTTGATTGCGGTCTTTCCCTATTCGAAGCTGCTGCACGCACCGGGCGTGTTTTTCAGCCC
>CAINCZ010000187.1 GCA_903847195.1 uncultured Acidobacteriota bacterium
GAGGACGGTACCGAAAAGAAGTCAGACGGCATGCATGCGATCGTGATTCGCGGCACGACGCTGATGGAAGAGGAGTGGCGCAAACCGCGCTTCCCCTTCGCGCATTACAAATGGTCCGAAGGGCTTATGGGCTTTTACGGTGATGGGCTTGCGCGTGAAGACGCGGGGCTTCAGTTCGCCATCAATGACTTGCTCGACGAGATCGACGAGGTTGCGCATGGAATCAAGGGGAAGTGGTTCTACGCTGACGGCAACGTCAATCCTGATTCGTTGAACGATGAGGCAACGGGGCAGGTGCCGTACAATGCGGCGCTCGGTCCCGCGCCGTCCTATGTGCAGCCGAACGCCATCCCGCAGGATACGTATCAGTTCCTTCAGTGGCTACGTCAGATGTCTTTTGAGCAGCCGGGGCTATCCCAGCTCGCGGCGACGAGTCAGAAGCCCGCAGGCCTCAACAGCGGCGAAGCAATTAGGGCTTACGGTGAGACGCAAGCTGAACGCTTCCTCGATAAGTATCAGGGTGTCGAAGATTTCGTTTGTGACGCAGCGGAGCTCACACTCGACGTGCTGCGCGAGTTGTCCGAGGAGACAGCGAGGGGCGGCGGAACGTTCAGCATCAAGAGTGTGAGTAGCGACGTTCTCGAGGTGCACGACCTAGAGAGGATCATGCTTCCACCTGACAGCTTTCATCTTCAGATCAAACCCAGCTCGCAGATGCCGACAGATCTCCCTGGGCGTCTCGAGTTCGTTCAGGAGATGGCCAAAACCGGCCTCTTCGACAACGAGGAGCTACTGGACCTCACCGCCCCGGACGGTGCCCCGGATACCGAGGAATTGTCGAAGCGCAAGAACGCGACGCGACGCCTAGTAGAGACCATCTTCGACAAGATTATCGAGGGTGACGAATACCTCTCGCCGGAGCCGGAGATGGATTCGGAGCGCGCCATCAAGGTGGCGACGGAGATCTACCTCGAGTCACGTAACGACGGCATGCCGCAGGCAAAGCTCGCGATGATGCGTAATTGGATCGCTCAGTGCGCGCTTCAGATCAAAAAAGCGACAACGCCCCCCGTTCCGCCGCCCGCAGCCGGGCCGACACCCGGAGCCAAGCCTCTTCCGACGGGTATCCCCCCAGGCATGATGCCTACCGGCGGACCCGGACCTCAAACCCCGCCACCGGTGATGCAATGAGCAAAATCGATATCACTCTCTATTCGATAGTCCGTGCGCACGGCATGTGGATGATCGGAATCGTCGATCGTCAGATGCTTCTTCATGCGCTCGAGCTTCAGTGCATGCCGAGCATGGAGCAGGGAGCGCTCGTCGTGAACTACGGCGCCTCGAGTTTTCTGCTTATGCCGGAGTGCGACGAGATGCCGATTCCTGGTAGCCCGTGCTGGCCGGTCAAAGACATGCCGCTCAGCCGACAGAAACAATTTGCTGAGGTCGTCAATCAAGCGGAGAGCATCCGTGCGCAGATGAAGGCGCAAGACGGCGGCTCGAAAC
>CAINCZ010000188.1 GCA_903847195.1 uncultured Acidobacteriota bacterium
CGGGGACGGTGATCGTCGTCTTCACGCCGTTCTCGGGCGTGAAGGACCAGGTTCCGCCCAGGTTCATCTCGCGTAGCATGTCAAACTTCCTTCCTCCCGGCCCTCAATCGCACGCTGAAGCCGCGGCCACTTGGAGCCTATCGAAGACCATCCTGCCACCGGGAGCGGAGCCGCTTCCGGCTCCGGCCCTTCGATGGCGCTCAGGGCAGGCCGGCGCGGGAAGCCGCGCCGCTCCAAAAGAGGCAGACAGATCTTCGGGTAGGTTATCATTCGGCGGCGCGCAGAAACGCCTCGTAAGCCCACTGATCCCACTCCGGTTTCACGCCGATGCCGTTAAGGTCCGGGTAGTTCTTGGCAATGAACCCGCCCCGGAAGGTTTCGACCAGGCGTTGCGTTTCGTGTTCGATCAACTCACGGTCGCCGGTGGGCAGAACCTTCTGGATGTCGCACGGCGCAAACAGCCCGACCTTGTGCTGCCGCAACTTGGCCGCCAGGGCCGGCTGGTTGTACACGGCGGGTTGATCGAACTGCAGGCAATCGATGCCGGCTTCGCACAGATCGTCGACCAGCGCCCAGTTGTAACCGCAGGAATGCTGGATGACCTTCATGCCGTAGCGGTGCGCGCGAGCCGTCAGCCGCCTGTAGAGCGGACGGAAAATATCGCGCCACATCGCGGGGCTCATCAGGGTGCGGTCCTGGACGCCGAGGTCCTCGCAGAACATGATGCCGTCAATCCCCGCCTCCCCGTACCGGTCAATGGCCCGCTCCAGCAAGGCCGTCACCCGGTCGTGGAGCGCGTCAATGCGGTCCCGGTATTCAATCAGGTCCATCAGGTAGATCTCCATCTTGCGCATGTAGCGGCAGATGGCGAACGGCCAGCCCACCATCCAGCCGACCTTGAACCTGTCGGTCGCGGAGGCCCCCAGTTCGCGGGCGCCCTGGTAAGCGGCGGGGTTGGCGAGATCGGGAAGCGTAAGCGCGTCGAGCTGGTCCCACGACTCGAGGACCGGCTTGAAGATCTCGCCGCTCTGCGACAGGCCGACGATCCGGTGCCACACGTTGCCCCAGAGGTCGGTGGAATATTCGATGTTGCCTTCCACCCACACCTTGGGCTGGAACCCGTGGTCGGCGCCGGTCCAGGCAAAATCGTCCCGGCGGCCCCGGTCAAAATTCAACCCGATGCGCTCCTCGCAGCGGTACTCCATGTTCTGGCGGATGACTTCACGCGGTATCAATGGCATGGTCAGCCCTTCTTCCAGCGCAACTGCACCACCGTGCAAAAGCCGCCGTCGGGATTGACGAATTCATATTCGCCGAAACAGGCGGGCACGAGCGCCGTCTGCCATTTGCGGATGGTGTTCGTCAACTTCGGGTTGCGTTTGGACCGGATCGTAACGGCCTTGCCGACGGTCAGGGTCACGATGTGCATGAACTTGCCTTCCGTGTCAGCATCGGCGCGGGTCTCGAAATGGTAGCGCTCGATCTCGAACGGCATGCGCGGATCCGAGCTGTACCGATCCAACTGGTACTCCTGGGTCCACCGGATGACCTTCGGCTTGGCGCGCAAGTGGTCCTTGACCCACGATTCCCGGCAGTACTTGTCGTTGTCGAAGCTGTGGTCGAGGTGCATGTTGCACGGCTTGCCGGTCATGGTCTTGGTCTTGTCGTCCCAGGACGGCCGGGCGAAGTCGTAGGTGAAGAACGAGTACTCCGTTGCCGCAATGCTCGGGCAGGTATCCATCTCCAGCACCATCTGGTTGCCGCCGTGACCGTGGACCGTGCCGGGCGGGATCAGGAAGAGATCGCCGACGTTGGTGTCCCAGTTAGCGACG
>CAINCZ010000189.1 GCA_903847195.1 uncultured Acidobacteriota bacterium
CCCGGGCGCGAGATTCCAGGATCGCTTGCCACTCCGCACTCAGAACCACTGGTCGAGCCACGCGCATCATCTTCGCTCCAGTGTATTAGATGATGCCGCTCGCTTATACTGTTCACTATTTACGCCGCACTACACTAGCGCGTCAGGCGGGCGGGAGAGCAACCATCCCGCCGTTCTGCGAGTGCCGGAGGGACTTCCCGGCAGGGGGCAGGTGCCGCCTAATTTTGCAGTTCCTCTGCTTCCACTTGCGCGGCCTGAATGCTGTCGGGCTTACGAACGTCAATGCCTCCCTTGAAGAAGGCTCCGTCCTCGATGCTGATGCGGGCGGCCGACACATCGCCGGTGAGCGCGCCGTCGGAGAGGATGTTCACCCGGTCCGTGGCAGATACGTTGCCCCGAATCCTACCCGCCACCACAACTTCGCGGGCAAAGATATTAGCGGCCACCACGCCGTTGCGGCCGATGGTCAGGCAGCAGCCCGGCAGGTTGATCGAGCCCTCGACATTGCCGTCGATCACCAGGGCGGCCTTGCCGGATATCTCTCCCTTTATGAACAGGCCGTTGTTAATGCTCGCCTGACCGATGTTTGTCTCGTCGGCGAGGCCGTGCTTATGAAGGTCGGGAACTCCCGGTGTGCTCTGTTGTGACGCAGCGGACGAGGTGTTTTTAGGCGAGTCGGATTGGGGGGGTTTCCACATGGGTATCGTTATTCCTTTTCATGACGATTCCGGCCAGGGTGCCCGGGTGGCCTGCATCTCCGGCAGGCGAGTGATCCATTGCCGGTGCTTAACCGTTTTGGCGGATGTTGATGCTGCCTTTGAAGAACGCGCCGTCGGCAATAGTGATGCGGCAAGTTTCTATATCTCCTACCAACTTGCCGGAGGCTCGGATTTCCACACTTTCAGAGGCGACCACTTGTCCTTCGACGCTACCGATCACCACGATGTGGCGCGCCGCGACGCATACGTTCATGTTTGCCGACATGCTGCTGACAACCCTGCCATGCTGGCCAATGGTCACGCGTTCCTCGGGGATGTTGATGCTGCCAATCACCGCGCCATCCACATGGAGCGATCCGGTGCCGCTAATTGCACCTTTGAAAGTCAGCCCTTTCCCTAGCGTCGACGCGTCGCTCTCGCCGTGCATCGAATACGGCCGGATCGCCGCGCTGGCGAGCGGAGAAACACGGAAGGGCGCGGGAGCAGCGGCGTGGGAAGCAGCGGCAGCGAGGACGGGACCATGGCTGTCATCGGGAGCGGCGGTGGAAACGGGAACTTCTGGAACGGCAGCGGGGGGTGCTTCTGAACGCACTGGCTGTGGGGTAGGATCGGTGGTTGAGTAAATGTTCGCGGTCTTACTGCTCTTCCACATGCTCACGATTCGTCTCATCTCTTACGACACAGTTACCAGAGTCGCCTAATTATACTAGCACACAAAAATCTCGACCGGTGACAGTAAATTCATTGTGCCGGGGGCCAATCACCCAAGCAAGGAACTCGGATCTGTTTGGGTTACTTTGGGAACCTTGAATTTTTTGGGCGGAACAGCAGGCGGTTCAATCTATTCTCAAGCTACTTTCAAACTAGTACTCCTACGACTATCTTCGCTGGTGCTCCTGCGTTGTGCGCCGCTAATTACGCCGGGAAGTTCATCGTTCTGATGGAGCCGACTCAGCCTGAGTTCGGCGTAGCGAAGAAATCTATACCCACTCGGCCTCAAAAGCCCAAGTCCCTCTTGCAGAATACTTTGAATAGCTTCCCGGCGGAAGGAACCGTGCAGAAGCTTCCTGTGGATGAGACCACTTCTATGTTTGGTCCACTGCGTCGAGGAACTCCTGCAGGCGCTGGAAATAGAGGCCGAGGTGATAGCCGTCCATCAGGCCATGATGAACCTGGAGCGAGAAGGGCATGACGAGCCGCTCGCCCTGGCGCTCGAAGCGTCCCCAGGAGATTTTCGGAGTCGAGTCCTGCCCGATCTTCGCCACGGGACGGATGAACTGGGTGTAACGCACCCACGGCATGGATGAGTATATGATGACATCGAGGCGACCCTTGAGGGCGCCCATGCCGTGGTTGGCCACTGGACGGTCCGCCTGTGTGCGCGCGCGGCGGCAGAATTCGACCATCGATTCATCTGGTGCGGCCGCCTCGGGCTCGACGATCACGAACAGTTCGCTGCCCGAGCGCAGATGGGTGAAGCCCGGATGAATGCAGTCGAGCAGGCACGGCTTGCCGTCGGCGATACGGTAGCGGAAGTTCTCGATGCCATTGGCAACGGCGGTGGCCGCGTAGACCATGGCGAGGTAGAAGGAAATCCCGTGGCGGCGGGTGAAAGCATGCAGCCGGGTCACGTCCACGTCGGCGGTGACGAAGATGTAGGGGAAGTCGGTGCCGAGGTAGCAGAGAAAGTGGTCCCGGCGTTCCCAGGTTTCAAGGTTGATCGGTTCCATCGCCACGGCTTGGCCTCGCTGGTTGCTGCTGCCGACATTATAGGTGCGGGTGGGACGCGCGCAGAACAGCAGATCCTTCGCTTCGCTCAGGATGACAAACCGGGAAAGAGACAACGTCAAAACCCCCACCCTAACGCGCCAACATCGGGCGCGTGAGGATGGGGCACCTGCGAAATGATGCGGCGGGCGGAACGCTCTGCGGAAATTGTCGCCGGGCGGGCGCAGGGCGCGTAGAATTTTCTGCACCATGATGACCAACCTGCGAAAGCTGATTTGCCTGGCGCTGTTGGCCGGGCTCCCTCTCTTGATGGTCGCGCAGGAGCCCTCTGCGGCGGTGCAAGCTAAGCTACCGGACTCCGTGGGGTTGGTTGCGATCAAGACGGTGCAGCCCGCCTACCCGCAGATGGCGGAAGGGCAGGCGATGCAAAGGCGGGTTACGGTGCGCCTGCAAGTAGCCGAGTCGGGCGAGGTGGAGGCGGTGGAGGTGGTGAGCGGCGACGCGCTGCTGGCCGAGGCGGTGGTGGCAGCCTGCCGCGAGTGGCAGTTCAAGGCGTTTATTAAGGACGGCTTGCCGATCAAGATCGCGACGCGGGTGACTTATGAATTTTTGCCCGCCGACAAGAGCGTGAAGCTGGTGCAAACAGCTCCGACGGCGGCAAACACCGCAGCCCCCTTGCGCGTGTTGCAGGCAGCAGCGGAGCTGCAACTGGCTCGGAAGGTGACTCCCCAATACCCGCCCATCGCGCGGGATGGCCGGATCATGGGGGACGTGGTGCTGCGCGCAGTGATCAGCAAGGAGGGCGTGATCACCGACCTGCGGCTCATCACCGGTCATCCGATGTTGGCTCCAGCTGCAATCAAGGCTGTCCGGCAGTGGCAGTACAAGCCATACCTGCTGAATGGCGAGCCGGTCGAGGTGGAGACGCTGATCACGGTGAGGTTTCAGTTAGGCCGTTGATGGACTGCCTGATCGGGTCATGCTTCAGCTGGCGGGCAAACAGCATATCCTTCGCTTCGCTCAGGATGACAAACAGGGAAAGAGACAACGTCCCCCCACCCTAACGCGCCAACATCGGGCGCGTGAGGATGGGGCACCGGCAGTGAGGTGCGGGCTTGCGACGTTCCCTGCCCGGGCGGGGATGGTTTTTGGGAGATGCCGAATCCGCTAAAGCGTCCCGGACGGTGTGCCGATGAAGAGATTTGACGGGCACATCTATGCATCCAATCAGGGCTGACAAAGGGTTCCTCCACTTCTCCGATCCGGTGTTCTCTGATTGCGCGCATGACGAGTTGTCGCGGCTGCTCTCGGCCGTACCCGCGCTGCCGGACACCCTTCTCAAACTGGAAGCCGCGCTGGAACCGGCGACGGTGGACCTGAACGCGGTGTGCGCGGTGATCCGCGCCGATCTGGGACTGGCGCTGCGGGTGCTTCCGCTCGGGCCGGTGCCGCTGGACCCATCCTTTAACGCGTTGCAGCAGTGCGTGCTGGAGGCGGGCATCAGTTGCCTGCGCACGGTGGGGCATACCACGCCGCCGCTGGCGCTGAGCCACCGCAATCCGCAACTGCACGTGGAACTGGTGGGCCTGTGGCAGCACTCGCGGCTGGTGGCCGAGTGCGCCGAGCGCATCGCGGTGGAGGGCGGCGAGGTGGATCCCGACAAGGCCTACGTGGCGGGCCTGCTGCACGACGTGCTGGCTCTGACCGCCAAGCTCGGCACGACGGCCAAGCTGGCCGCGCTCTTCCAGGACAAGGAACAGATCGACGCGCGGCGACTGGCGCTGGCGTGGAAGATTCCGTCCTACGCGCTTGAGAGCGTGGAGACACGGGGCGTGGGCTTCCGCTGCGTGGGTCCGGTGGCCACCGCCGTGGCCGCCGCGCACGAACAGATCAGCGCGCCCATGGCCCGCTCGTAAGGGGCCAAACGCCCAAGGCAAAGCCCTGAGAGCCAAAGTCAAAACACCCACCCTAACGCGCCAAAGTCGGGCGCGTTAGGGTGGGGCGCCCGGCCGCGGCGAACAAACTTCGCGAGGACGCGCAGGAAATCGTGGGATGGGCCGAGGCCCCGGGTGTATGCTGTCGCCACGGGGGCGTGCCCAGGCCAGCTTGATGTTGCCGGCAAGCCTTCTCTAAACATTCAGCGAAAATTGAAGGGCTACGGGCCGCCATGGGAGAGTCATGGGCCGGGGCGGCGTGGCGCACTTGAGTATTCGGGACGAATCGGACCAGCGACTATGGGCACCTCCAGCGAATCACCGGCCGCAGCCGTGGCCGTCGATGCGCCGCAGCGCGCGGCGAACGACACCGTATTCTCGATCCTGCTGATCATCAGCTTCTGCCACCTGCTCAACGACACCGTGCAGGTGGTGGTGATGTCGTATTACCCGGTGCTGAAGCAGACGTTTCACCTGACGTTTGCGCGGGTCGGGCTGATTACGCTGACGTATCAGCTGACGGCGTCGCTGCTGCAACCGCTGGTGGGCTACTTCACCGACCGGAAGCCGCTGCCCTTCTCGCTGCCGGTGGGGATGACGGTTACCATGCTGGGGCTGCTCTCGTGGTCGGTGGCGCACACCTTTCCGATGCTGCTGGTCTCGGCGGCGATGGTGGGCGTGGGCTCGTCGGTGTTTCATCCGGAGTCGTCGCGGGTGGCGCGGATGGCGTCGGGCGGACGGCACGGGCTGGCGCAGTCGATCTTCCAGGTGGGTGGAAACGCGGGGGCGGCGATCGGTCCGCTGCTGTGCGCCTTCATCGTGGTGCCGCGCGGGCAGTACAGCCTCGGATATTTCTCGCTGGTCGCGCTGCTGGCGCTGCTGCTGCTGACGGCCGTGGGACGCTGGTACAAGCGGCGCGGTCCGCTGAAGGCCAAGCCTCGCCCGGTATTGGCCGCCGGGTCGGGCACGCCGCTGAGCCGCGGGCGCGTGACGTCATCGATCAGCGTGCTGCTGGTGCTGATCTTCTCGAAGTATTTCTACCTGTCGAGCCTCAACGTCTATTACACCTTCTACCTGATCAGCAAGTTTCACCTGACGGTGCCGCAGGCGCAGGTGCGGCTGTTCGTGTTCCTGGGCGCGGTGGCGGTTGGCACCGTGGTCGGCGGACCGATCGGCGACCGCATCGGGCGCAAGTACGTGATCTGGTGCTCGATCCTCGGCGTGCTGCCGTTTACGCTCATGCTGCCGTACGCCAATCTGTTCTGGACGACGCTGCTGAGCATCGTGATCGGCGTGGTGCTGGCGTCGGCGTTTTCGGCCATCGTGGTCTTTGCGCAGGAGCTGATGCCGGGACGCGTGGGGATGGTCTCGGGGCTGTTCTTTGGCTTTGCCTTCGGCATGAGCGGCGTGGGCGCGGCCGTGCTGGGCAAGGTGGCCGACGTTTACGGGATCAGCTTCGTGTACCAGATCTGCTCGTTTTTGCCGCTGATCGGGTTGATGACGGCGTTGCTGCCCAACCTGGAGCCCAAACGCCGCAAGGCGACGGCGTAACGTTATAAAGGCCCCGCCCTTCGCCAAAAGACGGCGAAAGGGTGGGCCACCCGCGGAAGATCTCCACGGGCATTAGGCCTTGGCAATCCCGCACAAGTGTCGTAGATTGCTGCGCGGGAAGCACATGCACGAAAACTGAACGACCTGTTCGTCTGCCGCACTAAGCCGGGAATCACACTTTCACCTGGAGGGGACCAATGCTGCTGAAGTCTCGCACCGCAAGACTGACCGTTTCTTTGCTGCTGCTGACGTTTGCCACGCTGATGCTGGCGCCCGCACCGGCGCTGGCGCAGGCGCCGAAGGCGCAGGGCTACTCGGATCCAAAGATGCCGGACACGGATGAAGAGCGCATCCAGGAGCTGGCGATCGCCTACCACATCCTGTTTGCCAACAACGTCATTGACGGCTGGGGGCACGTGAGCGTGCGCTCGGCAAAGAATCCGAAGCACTACTACATCGCCCGGCACCTGGCGCCGGTGCTGGTGACCAAGGACGACATCTACGAGTGCGACGAGAACAGCGTGCCGGTGAAGCCGGGCGTGCAACTGGTCAGCGAACGCTTCATCCACGGCGAGATCTACCGGGCGCGTCCGGAGGTGATGGCCGTGGTGCACAGCCACGCGCAGTCGGTGATTCCGTTTGGCGTGACCGGGGTGCCGCTGCGTCCCATCATGCACATGGCCGGGTTCATGCCGCCGAAGGTGCCGATCTTCGAAATCCGCGACGCGGAGGGCGAGGACAACAACATCCTGGTGCAGAAGATTCCGACCGGCGCCGCGCTGGCCAAGGCGCTGGGCACGAGTTCGGTTGTGCTGATGCGCGGGCACGGCATGAGCGTGGTGGCCCCGACGCTGCGCACCGCGGTCTTCCGCGCGATTTATACGCAGGCGAACGCCGCCATCCAGTTGCAGTCGATGGCGATCGGCACGCCGGTGTTCTTGAACGAGAAGGAAGCCTTCAAGGTCAATGTGAACAATGAACGCAGCCTGCGGGCGTGGAACTACTGGGTGGCGCAGTCGGAGGTAGTGTCGGCTCCGCTGATTAAGGCCATGCCGAAGGAAGGCGGGGCGGCGGCGAAGTAGGCTGGCCGGCCAGGGAAACAAAGAAGAGCCGCCCGGATTGGCGGCTCTTTTCATTGTGTTCCTGCTCTCAGTAGCTATTTCCCTGCGCCTTTCGCCAGTGCGGCCGGGTTGGCCGCCTGCTCTTCCTTCAGCAGTTCCGGCATGTTCTGGAACTTGCGGACGAAGATGCCGATGCCAAAGACGTGCTGCAGTTTGCCATAGAAGATCGCCGGCAAGGCCGCCAGCGGGCCGAAGTGCGCCAGGGCGATGACGGTGGCCAGCGAAGCATTCTCGACGGCGACGTCAAAGGTGGTAGCCACCCGCTGCCGCATGTTGAATCCCATGTACTTGGGCGCCAGATAGCCCGCATACAGGACGAAGATGGCCTGAGCCGCACAGGCGCCGAGCATCCAAGGCAGAATCCAAAGATCCTTCAGCAGCGCGCCCGCGCCCTTCGAGATATTGGCCAGCATGATGAAGGTGAGACAAACGACCGCAATCGCGCCATAGCCCATGCGGTACTTCTTGATTTTCTCCGGAAAAAAGCCGCCGACGATGGATCCCAGAATCACCGGGGCGAGCACCAGTTCAATCAGCTCAATGAAGATCGCACGGGTATTGACCTTGCCGGTGAAGGCGCCGGCGAAGAGGGCGATCAGGAAGGGCTGAAAGAAGGGCGCAAGGATGTTATTCACGGCCGTGGCGCTGACGGACAGCGCGAGGTCGCCGCGCGAGATCAGGACCATCGTATTGCCTGCGGGACCGGTCGGCGTGGTGGCCAGGATGATCATGCCGATGGCCAGCATGTTGCCCGCCGGTTGCGGCAGGAACTTGGCCAGGATGAAATGGCCAAGGATATAGGCCGAAACCAGCGGCGCGACCCAGCGCACGACCACCGAGAGAGAGATGAACTTGGGCTGCTTGACGATGCCGATCCAGTGATCCTTGCTGATCTGAATGCCGCAGACGAACAGCGACAGCATCAGCGGATAGGTCACGTGGTTGGTAATGTAGCTGTTCTGCATGGTGGGGTAGTAGGTGTAGCCCCACAGCAGGCCCAGGTAGACGATCACGGCGGCGGTGGAAGTGAGATAGCTGGCCACTTTGGCCCATGCCGGCGTTTCTTTCGAAAACTTCTTTTCGCCTACGTGTGCGGCGTAACCGAGAATCAGCCCGATGGCCCAGAGGATCGCGTTAGCGATAGTGATCCCGGGGTACTTGTAGAGCGACATGCCGATGTAGCCGGAGCTGACAAACGGTATTACAAATCCAACAACCAGACAGAGATACGACAGAAATGTTAAGAGCTTATTTTTAGACACGGCCCCCCCATATGACGGCTAAGCGAAAAATTCGTGTGCGCGAATTTCGGCGCGTTATGATGGTCCAATTTGCACTTAGCAGTCAAGAACTTCCGCGCCTTGCGGCGCCGTTGCGCTACTTCCGCGCGTCCGCGGGGGGACCCTGCAGGACAAGGGGCCAACGGAGTACCGAATCGGCACATCATCGCAGGCGACCGCCTTTGCCAGAGGCCCAGGGTGTTCCCACTACGGAGCCGGCCCTGATGAAATCCAGAGAAATTTTATTGACAGCGGCGCTACTCTCTCGCAGAATGCACTCGCATACCATCCATCGGTACGATTTGCGGTTTCGTTTCTTAGTTACAGGATGTTAACTAGCCTTACGGTACTAAAAAGTAATGTTGTCTCATTAGGTGGTACGGTCAGGGCCAGCTGACACGGTGGTCCGGAGCAAGGCCAACCAAAGTTGGCCGGCAAGGTGACGGATGGCACTGGAGATTCTCCCCAAGCAGGGACGCCGCTGGGACCAGATCAGCCTGGGCGAGGTGATGGTCCGGTTTGATCCCGGCGACCGGCGCATCTGGACGACGCGGTCGTTTGAGGTGTCGGAGGGCGGCGGCGAATACAACGTGGCGCGCGGGCTGAAGCGCTGCTTCGGGCTCGATACGGCGATTGTGACGGCGCTGGCCGACAATCCGTTGGGGCGGCTGATCGAAGACCTGATGCTGCAGGGCGGCGTGGAGCAGCTGGTGAGCTGGGCGGAGTACGACGGCGTGGGCCGCACGGTGCGCAACGGGCTCAACTTCACCGAGCGGGGCTTCGGCGTGCGGGCGGCGCTGGGCTGCTCGGACCGCGGGCAGACGGCGGCGGCGCAGATGAAGTCGGGCGACATCGACTGGGACGACATCTTCGGGCGGCAGGGCGCGCGGTGGTTCCACACGGGCGGCATCTTCTGCGCGCTGTCGGAGACGACTCCGGCGGTGGCGCTGGAGGCGATGCAGGCGGCCAAGCGGCACGGCGCCATTGTTTCCTACGACCTCAATTATCGCGATTCGCTGTGGAAGTCCATCGGCGGCCAGAAGCAGGCGCAGAAGATCAACCGGCAATTGGCGCCCTACGTGGACGTGATGCTGGGCAATGAAGAAGACTTCTCGGCGGCGCTGGGCTTCGCCGTGCAGGGCGTGGACGAGCACCTGTCGAAGCTCCCGGTCGAGGGCTTCAGGCGGATGATCGAAACGGTGGTGAAGGAGTTTCCCTTCAAGGTCGTGGCGGCCACGCTGCGGCAGGCGAAGACGGCTAGCCGCAACGACTGGGGCGCGATCTGCTACGCCAATGAATGCTTCTATGAGGCACGGCAGCGCGAGGACCTGGAGATCTACGACCGCGTGGGCGGCGGCGATTCGTTTGCCTCGGGGCTGATCTACGGATTTCTGTCGGGGCACGATGCACAGTGGGCGGTAGAGTGCGGCGCGGCGCACGGGGCGCTGGCGATGACCACCCCCGGCGACACCACGATGGCCACGCTCAAGGAAGTGCTGGGCGTGATGCGCGGCGTGGGCGCGCGGATTGCGCGCTGACGGGCGTAAAGCAGGATAGGAAGATATGAGTAAAGCAGAGGCAATCCGGCGGGTGTTGGAGATCGGCGTGGTGCCGGTGGTGCGCGCCGAGTCTGCGCGGCAGGCGATGGCCGCGGCAGAGGCGGTTTGCGCGGGCGGCATCCCGATCGTGGAAGTGACGATGACGGTGCCGGGCGCGGTGGAGGTAATTGCCGAACTGGTGAAAACCGCCGGGAACGAATTACTGGTGGGCGCCGGGACGGTGCTCGACGCGGAGAGCGCGCGGCGCTGTCTGCACGCGGGCGCGCAGTTCCTGGTGAGTCCGGGGCTGGACCTGCCGACGGTGAAGCTGGCGATCGAGTGCGGCATCTTGATGATGCCGGGCGCGCTGACGCCGACCGAGGTGATCACCGCATGGCGCGCGGGCGCGGATTTTGTGAAGGTGTTTCCGTGCGGCAACCTGGGCGGGCCGAGCTACCTCAAGGCGCTGAAGGCGCCGCTGCCGCAGGTGCCGATGATCCCCACGGGCGGCGTGAACCTCATCACGGCGGCCGGATTCATCCAGGCGGGAGCGGCGGCGCTGGGCATCGGCGGAGACCTGGTATCGGTGGCGGCCTTGCGCTCGGGCAACACGCGGGAGATCACCGAGAGCGCGCGGCGCTACGTGGAGATTGTGCGCGAGACGCGCGCGGCGATGGCGGTAAAGGGGGCGTGATGAAGATTGGCGAAGGGCTCACGGCAGCCGCGCTGCAACCCGCCGTCATGAAGATGTTTGCCCTGGCCACGGCCAAGACGGCGCTGCTGGAGCAGCGCTGGGAGCCCGCCAAGGGCGCGCCGGTGTTCACGCAGGAAGGGCGCTACACCGCGCGCGGATGGACGCAGTGGACGCAGGGCTTCCAGTACGGCAACGCGCTGCTCTGCTTTGACGCGACGGGCGATGCCGGGATGCTCAAGCTCGGGCGCGACCACACGCTGGCCGACATGGCCGAGCACGTGTCGCACACGGGAGTGCACGACCACGGCTTCAACAATGTCTCCACCTACGGCAACCTGCGGCGGCTGATGCTGGCCGGCAGGCTGGCGGCGAACGAGTGGGAGTTGCGCTTCTACGAGCTGGCGCTGAAGACGAGCGGCGCGGTGCAGGCGGCGCGGTGGACGGCGCTGCCGGGACAACAAGGGTTCATTCATTCGTTCAACGGCCCGCACTCGCTGTTTGTCGATACGCTGCGCACGCTGCGGGTTTGCGCCTTGGCACATGGACTGGGCCACGCGCTGCTGGGCGAGCAGGACGAGCGCATCAACCTGCTGTTCCGCTTGCTGCGGCACGCCCGGGCGACGGCCACCTACAACGTTTTCTACGGCGAAGGACGCGACGGCTACGACCGTCCCGAACTGTGCGGGCGCACGGCGCATGAAACGATCTTCAACACGGTGAACGGATCGTACCGCTGCCCGTCGTCGCAGCAGGGCCATTCGCCCTTCAGCACCTGGACGCGCGGGCTGGCGTGGGCGATGCTCGGCTTTGCCGAACAGTTCGAGTTCATCAGCGCGCTGGCGGAGAGCGGGTTCGGGCACGCTGACGCGCCCATGACGAAGCGGGAAGCCCTGACGATGCTGCAGCGCGCGGCCTGCGCCACCTGCGACTTTTACCTCGCGCAGGCGGCGGCCGCCGACGGCATCTGTTACTGGGACACCGGCGCGCAGCAGCTGCACTGCCTGGGCGACTGGCGTTCGCGGGCGGCTGACCCGTTCAACGACTATGAGCCGGTGGACGCTTCGGCCAGCGCAATTGCGGCGCAGGGACTCATCCGCCTTGGGCGGGCGCTGGACGAGAGCGGGGCCGGCAAGAGGTACCTGCAAGCGGGACTGGCGGTGGCGCGCACGCTGCTGGCCGAGCCTTATCTTTCGACCAGCCCGCAGCATGAGGGCATTCTGCTGCACAGCGTCTATCACCAGCCGAACGGCTGGGACTACGTCCCGCGCGGGCAGAAGGTTCCGTCGGGCGAGTCGAGCATGTGGGGCGATTACCACCTGCTGGAGCTGGGGCTGCTGGTGGCAAAGATAGCCGATGGCGGGTATTACACGTTTTTTGGAATTGAGTAGTTGAGGAATTGAGTAAGTGGGTAGTCGGGTAATTGGGTACTTGGACAACCGGGCCCGCCCTGGCAAAACCGGCTAGGACGGGGCACCCGCGGAGAAGGACACGACGATGGTTGCACTGGTAACGGGCGGATATCGCGGAATCGGTCTCGGAATCGCCACCGCACTGGCGAACGATGGACACGACGTAGTCATTACCGGCCGCCGCGACCGCAGCGAGGCCTGTTCGTCCCTGGAGGCACTCACCCGCAATGGGCGCCAGGTCGAGTACGTGCAGGCCGATGTGTCGGTGACAGCGGACCGGCACCGGCTGGTGAACTTCATCGACAAGCGGTTCGGGCGCATCGACGTGCTGGTCAACAACGCGGGCATCGCGCCGAGCGTGCGCGCCGACATCATGGAAGCCACGGAAGAGAGCTTCGACGAGCTGATCTCGGTCAACCTGAAGGGACCGTACTTCCTGACGCAGTTGGTAGCGCCGTGGATGGTGCGGCAGCGGCAGGCCGAGAGCGCGTATCGCGGCTGCATCATCAACGTGAGTTCCTGTTCGGCCACCGTCGCCAGCGTGAACCGGGGCGACTACTGCATCTCGAAGGCTGGCGTGGCGATGGCGACGCGGCTGTGGACAGTGCGGCTGGCCGAATACGGGATTGACGTTTACGAAATCAGGCCCGGCATCATTCAAACGGACATGACGAGCGGGGTGAAGGCGAAGTACGATGCGCTGATCTCGGGCGGCCTGCTGTTGGAGAAGCGTTGGGGAACACCGGCCGACATCGGCCGGGCGGCGGCGATGCTGGCGCGCGGCGACCTGCCCTACGCCAGCGGCAGTGTGCTGAACCTCGACGGCGGATTGACGATCGAGCGGCTGTAGCAAAGGACACGAAAGGGAATATGTCGGCGGCAACAGAACGCAATCCTTCGCTTTACCGGGTGCAGGTGCTCGACCGGGCACTGGCAATCCTCGATGCGCTGGCGCAGTTACGCGAAGACGCCAGCCTGGCGGAGGTGGCGGCCGCGGTGAAACTGCATAAGAGTTCGGTGCACCGGCTGCTGATGAGCCTGGAGCGGCACCGGCTGGTGGATCGCGATCCGCAGTCGGGGAAGTTTCGCCTGGGGATGCGGCTGTTTGACCTGGGGACGCTGGCGGTGGCGCGCTTCAACGTGCGGGACCGCGGGCGGCCGCACCTGGAGCGGCTGATGTACAACTCGCACGAAACCGTGCACCTGTGCGTGCTCGACAACGGCGAAATGCTGTACGTGGACAAGATCGAGCCGGACCGCGCGGTGCGGCTCTCTTCGACCATCGGGCACCGCAACAACGCGCACTGCACCGCGGTGGGCAAGGCGATGCTGGCGTTGCTGACCGAGGCCGAGGTGGACGCCATCCTGCAACAGCGCGGCATGCAGCGCTGCACGGGCCGCACGCTGGTGACGCCCGCCGAGTTGAAGGCCGACCTGCGGGCGATCCGCGAGCGCGGTTACGCGGTGGACGACGAGGAGCACGAAGAGGGCGTGCGCTGCGTGGCGGCGGCGGTGCGGGATTCCGCAGGGCGTCCGGTGGCGGCCATGAGCGTGTCGGCGCCCTCGTTCCGTCTGTCGCAGGAGAAGCTGCCGGTGGTGGCCCAACTGGTGATGGAGACGGCGCAGGCGTTTTCGCTGGAGTGCTGGCACCGTCCCGAGGCGGAGACGGCAGCGGCGCAGAAGGCGCGCGCCGGACATTGATGGTTTCTGGATACAGGCAGCAGGCACTTATGAGTATTTGCAATCGGAGGCAGTAATGGCGAAGCACGAACAGTTTCACTACAAGACACTCGGCGAACTGAAGAGCGACATAGCGCGGCTGGCGGTGGACGTGCCGGTCACGGCGGACCTGAGCATCCTGGGAACGCCGGTGAAGATCGGCGCGGGCGTGGCGCCGAACCGGCTGGGCATCAGCCCGATGGAAGGCTGCGACGGCGAGCTGGCGGGCGGGCCGAGCGACCTGACGAGGCGGCGCTATGAGCGCTTCGGCGCGGGCGGCGCGGGGCTGATCTGGTTTGAGGCGATGGCGGTGTGCCACGAAGGGCGCGCCAATCCGCGGCAGCTTTACATTCACCGCGGCTCGCAGGCGGGCATGAAGGAGCTGCTGGACCTCGCGCTGAAGGGTGCAAAGGAAGCGGGCTGGCCGCGTCCTTACTCGGTGGTGCAGTTGACGCATTCGGGACGCCACAGCAAGCCGGGCGCGGCGATGGAGCCAATCGTGGCGTTCAACCATCCGGTGCTCGATGCGCGCGTGCCGTCGGTGCGCGTGATTACCGACGACGAGATCGAGCGGCTGGAAGACCAGTTCGTGGAAGCGGCGGTAATCGCCCACGAGTGCGGCTACGACGCGGTGGACATCAAGGCCTGCCACAACTACCTGCTGTCGGAGCTGCTGGCGGGATTCACGCGCGAAGGGCGCTACGGCGGCAGCTTCGAGAACCGCACGCGCGCCTTGTGCAACGTGGTCGATAAGATCAAGGCGAAGCTGGGCAACCGCCTCGAGGTAACGGTGCGGTTGGGCGTGTACGACCAGTTCGAGCATCCGTACGCCTTCGGCGCCGACGCCGGCGATTACCACAAGCCGGATTACACGGAGCCGAAGCAGTTGATGAAGGTGCTGCGGGCGAAGGGCGTCAACCTGTTCAACATCAGCATGGGTTCTCCTTATTACAACCCGCACGTGACGCGGCCTTTCAACCAGGCGGCCTACATCATGCCCTATCATCCACTGGAGGGCGTTGCGCAGCTGCTGGACGCGGCGCGGCAGATGCAGGCGGCGGTGCCGGACGCGGTGATCATGGATGCGGGCATCAGCTGGCTGCGGCAGTTCTCGCCGAACGTGGTGGCGGCGGCGATTCAGCAGGGGTGGTTCCAGATCGGCGGCTGGGGAAGGCAGGCAATCGCTTATCCCGGATTTGCCGGAGAGATTTTGAAAACCGGAGCGCTGAATCCGCTGCACACCTGCGATGGCTGCGGGTTCTGCACGACCATCATGCGCGACGGCGGATGTACCGGATGTGTGGTTCGGGACAAGGACGTGTACGTGTCGATTTACAAGCAGGGACGCGCCGGGAAACCGGCAATCCGGGGCAAGGCAGTCGCCGAGCACCTATAATCCCGCGGCGGCAGAGACGGGAGCGAGGTGAACGACGGGCGGATGTCCGGCCCGGGCAGTAGAACATTAGGAGGAGAAGGATGAATCAGTATCGCACGCTGCTCGCAATCGTAGTGCTCACGGTGCTCGGAGTGGTGATGATCGGATGCAACTCCGGACCCGGCGCAGCAACGGAAATCGTAATCGGCAATTTGCAGGACCTCAGCGGTCCGACCTCCGTGTGGGGCAACGCAGTCACGCGCGGCGCCGATCTGGCAGCGGCCAAGATCAACGCCGGCGGCGGCATCAACGGCAAGAAGATCAAACTGGTAACGCTCGACACCAAGGGCGACGTGCAGGAAGCCATCAAGGCTTTTAACCGCCTGGCCGACCAGGAAAAGGCTGTGGCCGTGATCGGTCCGCCGATCAGCAACATCGGCATCGGCCTCGCGCCGGTAGCGGATGCCAAGAAGGTCGCCTTCGTGGGCAGCTTCGCCGACCCGCGCGCCATGATCGGCGAGGACGGCAAGACGCATCCCTCGATGTTCCTGGTGCAGCCCTCGACCGTGCAATACGGGCAACTGATGGCCGCCTACGCCGTGGACAAGATGAACGTGAAGAAGATCGGCATTCTTTACGACCAGTCCAATGCCTACGCCGTTTCGCTGGTCGGTCCGTTCAAGAAGTACGCGGAAGCCGCGGGCGCCAAGATCGTGGCCGAAGAGGTTTACATCAAGACCGACCGCGACTTCAAGACGCAGCTTTCGAAGATCAAGGCGGCGAAGCCCGACGTGGTGTTTGCTCCGAACTACATCCAGGGCCTGGTGATTACGGCCAAGCAGGCCAAGGAACTCGGGATGAAGATGCCGTTCTTCGGCGCGCTGGACTACGCGGCCCCGTTTGCCTCGCTGGTCAACGATCCGGACGCGGCCAACAACATCTACTTCGCCAACAACTACTCGGACAGCGAACCGCAGCTGAAGGATGTCCGCGAAGCCTACAAGGCGAAGTACAACGAGAACCCGATCAACAAGGTGTACCTCGGCTACGACAAGATGCTCATCGTCGCCGAAGCGGTCAAGAAGGGCGGCGAACCGAGCGCCGAGAAGATCCTGGCAGGCATGAACCAGATCAAGGATCTGCAGGGCACGACGGGCGTGATCACGATCTCTCCGCAGGACCACATGCCGGTGGGCCTGTCGATGGTGATGTACCGGATCGACAAGGGCAACTATGTCGATCTCGGGCGCTACGTTCCCGCCAAGAAGTAACCCTCCAGGATGGGCCTGAGGGGCACGCCACGGCGCGCCCCTCGGGACATTCCTGAGCAGGCAGGCGAAGGAGGACCGCGCAAGGTGACTCTGCAACTGCTGATCAATGGAATCGCGCTGGGGTCGGTGTATGCGCTGATCGCGGTCGGCTTCGCGCTGATCTTCAACATCCTCAAGTTCTCCAATTTCTCGCATGGCGGCTTGATGTCGGCGACGGCCTACGTGGGCTACTTAGCGTCGCTCGGGCTGAAGCGCTACATCAGTTCCCTGCCGCTGTTTATCTGCACGCTGATCGTGGCAGCGCTGGCCGGCGGCGTGCTGGCGCTGATCGTCGAGCGCGTGGCCTTCCGCCGGTTGCGCAACAACAACAGCTCGGTGATCTACTACTTCATCTCGTCCATCACGATGGGCATCCTGATGGAGAATGCGATCACGATTTTTGCCAGCAGCAACTTCTACTCCTATCCGCAGTTCCTGCCGGGAACGATCCTGCACATGGGCGGGCTGCAGGTAGTGGTGGCCGACCTGCTGACGCTGGGCTTTTCGGCGTCGGCGTTGCTGATCCTGCTTTACGTGCTGTTTCGCACGCGCATCGGGCTGGCGATCCGCTGCAGCTCGTTCGACGTGGCGACGGCCAAGCTGATGGGCATGAATCCGAATACGGTGGTGGCCGCCGCTTTCTTCGCCTCGGGCGTGCTGGGCGGCGTGGCCGGGGTGTTCCTCGGCATCAACTACACGCTCTATCCGCAACTGGGGCAGTTCATCGTCAAGGGCTTCATTGCCTCGGTGATCGGCGGACTGGGCAGCATCGAGGGCGCCGTGATCGGCGCGGTGCTGCTGGGCGTGGTGGAAATCATGCTGATCGGCATTGTCGGCGCGGGGCTGGCGCCGGTGTTCGTCTTCTTCATCATGCTGGTGTTTTTGTTGGTTCGGCCCAGGGGCATCGCGGGCGTGATCGTGCAAGAGAAGGCCTGAAGGGGCGGTATGGAGTATCTGATCTCGACCCTGACGTTCACCGGTATCACGCTGATCGGCGTGCTCGGTGTGTATATGATCACTGGCCTGACGGGACTGTTCTCGTTCGGACAGGCGGCGTTTCTGGCCATTGGAGCCTACGTTTCCGCCGTGCTGTACAAGATGGGCGTGCCGCTGGTGCTGGCCGCTCCGGCGGCGATGATCGTGGGGCTGCTGGCCGCGCTGGCCGTCGGCATACCGACGATGAAGCTGCGCCGCGACTACATTTCGCTGGTGACGCTGGGCTTCGGCGAGGCGATCATCGCCATCCTGAACAACACCACCAACCTCACGGGCGGCGCCACGGGACTGTCGGGCGTTCCGCACCTCACCACGTTTCCGGTGGTGCTGGTGAGCGTGGCGGTCTGCCTGGCGATCGTGGGCAGCTACAAGAATTCAAAGTACGGCCGCCAATGCCTGGCGCTGCGCAACGACGAGTTAGCGGCGAAGTCGATGGGCATTAACGTGGAGGGGCTGAAGCTGCTGACGTTCGTGATCGGCAGCGTGATGACGACCTTCGCCGGCGTGCTCTACGTCTTTTATACGACCTACGTGGAGCCGGGCGCGTTCGGCTGGCAGGTTTCGGCCGAGTGGGTGATCATCGTCTTTGTGGGCGGCGTGAACAGCCTGACGGGTGCGGTGGTGGCGGCGCTGCTGCTGACCGGATTGCCCGAGGCGCTGCGCTTTGCCTCCGAGTGGCGCATCGCGGCCTACTGCGTGATCGTGCTGCTCATCCTCAACTTCCGGCCGCGCGGCATCTTCGGCGAGTACGAAATCTCACTGGCCAGGCTGCAGCGGGCGCTGCGCAAAGGGGCAGGTGCGGCGTGAGCGAGAGACTGCTGGAAGTGCACGGCGTATCGAAGTCGTTCGGCGGCGTGCGGGCGATCGACGATTTTTCGTTTGACCTAGGGCAGCACGAGATGGTGGGCATCATCGGGCCGAACGGTGCGGGCAAGAGCACGTTCTTCAACCTGCTGACCGGCATCTACCGCGCCGACCGCGGCCAGATCAGGCTCGACGGACAGGAATTGGTCGGGATGCCGCAGCACGCGATCACGCGCGCCGGCATGGGGCGGACGTTCCAGAACATACGGCTGTTCCGCGGCTTGACGGTGCTGGAAAACGTGATGACGGCGGCCGACCACTACTCGGCTTACAACCTTCTCGACGTGTGCTTCTTCACCGGACGTAAGCGGCGGCGCGAGCAGGCGGTGCGCGAGACGAGCCGCAAGTATCTGGAGATCGTGGGGCTGGCGGGTTACGAGCAGGAGCGGCCCGAGAGCCTGCCGTACGGGCTGCAACGCAAGCTGGAACTGGCGCGCGCGCTGGCGACAAACCCGAAGGTGCTGCTGCTGGACGAGCCGGCGGCCGGGCTGAATCCGAGCGAGGTGCGGGATTTTATCCAGTTGATCCGCTCGCTGCACGACAATTTTGATTTTTCCATCGTCATCATCGAACACCGGCTGGAGGTGATTATGGAGCTTTCGGCGCGGGTGTTCGTGCTGAACTTCGGCAAGCTGCTGGCCACCGGCACGCCAGCCGAAATCGTTTCCAACCGCGCCGTGACCGTGGCCTACCTCGGCGAGGAAGAGGAAGAGGAGAGGGCTCATGCTGCAAGTTAACGACCTGCAGGTCGCTTACGGACCCGTGCAAGCCTTGCAGGCGGTGAGCCTCAGCGTGCCGAAGGGGAAGATCGTCAGCATCATCGGGTCGAACGGCGCGGGCAAGACGACGCTGCTCAACACGATCTCGGCGCTGGTACGGCAGAAGAGCGGCACGATTTTGTTTGAAGGGCAGCCGTTGAGCCGCCTGCCCCACCAGGTGGTGCGGCAGGGACTCGTGCAAATACCCGAGGGACGCAAGGTTTTTGCCGGACTGACGGTGCGCGAGAACCTGATGGCGGGTGGCTACACGATGAGCGACAGCGCGCGCGTGGGGCGCAACCTGGACAGGATGATGGGGATGTACCCGATCCTGCGGGAGCGGCAGAGCCAGCAGGCAGGCACGTTGAGCGGCGGCGAACAGCAGATGCTGGCGATCTGCCGGGGTTTGATGTCGGAGCCGAAGCTGATCCTGCTGGATGAGCCTTCGCTCGGGCTGGGGCCGATTATCGTGACGGGCGTGTTCCAGCTGATCAAGAGCATCCGCGAGCAGGGCATCACGGTGGTGCTGGTGGAGCAGAACGCGAAGAAGGCACTGGCGCTGTGCGATTACGCCTACGTGCTGGAGAACGGGCGGATCACCATGCAGGGCCTGGGACGCGAACTGCTGGCCGATCCAGCGACGCGGAAGGCCTACCTGGGCGAATCCTACGGCGGCAGCGCGGCGGCGTCCGAGGATTCGGCCGGCAACGTCCCATAATCAACTGCAAATTGCGCGGCCCGGAGTTTGACGGCGCACGCACGTGGAGTTCGACCAACATGACCAAGACCAACCGCATGGCGATGCTGCACACGCCGGGACTGGCGGAACTCGTCGAGCGCGAGATGCCGCGGCCGGGCGATACTCAGGTGCTCATTGCAGTAAGAGCCACCAGCGTCTGCGGCGGCGACCTGCATATCTACAAGGGCAAGCATCCGGCGGCGCCGCCCCCGGTGGCGCTGGGCCACGAACTGGCGGGCGAGGTGGTGGAGATCGGCTCCAAGGTAACGTCGGTGCGCGTGGGCGACCGGGTGACGGTGGAGCCGGTGATCGCCTGCGGCGAGTGCCCTCCGTGCCTGCACGGCGAGTACGGATACTGCGACAACCTGAGCTACCACTACCGGCGCGGGCAGGGCGCGATGACGGACTACTTCGTCGCCGACCAGCGCTACACCTATCAACTGCCGGCGGGAATGACCTACGAGAGCGGATCGCTGATTGAGCCGCTGGCGGTGGCGGTACACGCGGTGAAGCGGGCGAAGATCGGGGTGGGCGAGCGGGTGCTGGTGATCGGCGCCGGGCCCATCGGAATCCTGGTGTGCGCGGTCTGCCGGGCTGCCGGGGCACAGGAGATCATTGTGTCCGACGTGGCCGAGGCGCGGCTGGCGACGGCGCGGGCCATGGGCGCGACGCGCACCGTGAACTCACTGCAGGAAGACGTGCTCGACGTGGTACGGCAGGTAACCGGTGGGCGCGGGCTGAATCGCTCGATCGAGTGCGTGGGCAGCGAGAAGACGTTTGAGCAGGCGATGCGGAGCCTGTCGAAGGGCGGCATTGCCACGATCGTGGGGATTTTTGAGCAGCCAATCATTCAGGTGCCCGCGACGCTGTTTGTGTCGCAGGAGATCACCGTGCAGGGCGCGCAGGGCTATTGCTGGGACTTCGAGACCGCGCTGGCGCTGACGGGCGTGATCGACCTGGGACGGCTGGTGTCGCACGTGTTTCCGCTGGCAGAAGTGGACCGCGCCATCCAGACCGCGCTGGACCGCGAGGCGAAGCCGGTGAAGATCGTGCTGAAACCGTAAGGGATCGTAATCAGGATTAGGTGGAGCAGAAGGAGTCAGGGATGCCGCGTGAATGGACCGAGGAAGCAAAAGATCATCGCAACACATTGCTGTATGCCATGGGCGTTACGGAGAAAGAGGCGGAACGGCCGGTCATAGGAATCGTCAACTCGTGGAACGAGATGAATCCCGGCCACTTCTCTTTTAAGGACGTAGTGGCGCTGATGAAAGAGGAGATCTACAAGTGCGGCGCGCTGCCGCTGGAGTTGCCGGTCATCGGTATCTGCGACGGCATTCCGAGCAACACGCCGGGCGACAATTACACGCTGCCGACGCGCGACCTGGTGTCGTCGGAGGTGGAGACGGTGGCCGAGGCGAACCGGCTGGACGGCATGGTGATGCTGGCCAGCTGCGACAAGATCGTGCCGGGCATGCTGATGGGCGCGCTGCGGGTGAACATACCGGCGGTGATGTTCACCGGCGGATACATGGAGCCGGGCAACGTGCGCGGCAAGATGGTGACGCTGACGCACCAGAAGCAAGCCTACGCGGCGTACGCGAGCAACATGATGTCGCGCGAAGAGTACAAGGAAGTGGCGCGGCACGCTTGCCCTACGCCGGGCGTGTGCCCGTTCATGGGGACGGCCAACACGATGTGCGCGCTGGCGGAGATCCTTGGATTTTCGCCCGACGGCAATGCCAGCGTGAAGTGTCAGAGCGACGAGTGGCGGCGGATGGCCGCCGAGGCGGCGCGCAAGGTGGTGGAGCTGACGCTGAGCGACACGAAGCCGCGCGACTTCCTCACCGAACATTCGTTTGAGAACGTGATCGCCTACGTGATGGCGACCGGCGGTTCAACGAACACGCTGCTGCACCTGCCGGCGATTGCCAAGCAGATGGGGATTGAGATCACGCCCGAGAGGTTCGACGAGTTCAGCGAACGGGTGCCAGTGATCAACACCATCTATCCGAACCACAAGACAAACACGATGGTGGAGTTTTCGCGGGCCGGTGGCGTCTCGGCGGTGCTGAAGGAGCTGGCGGCGGCCGGGCTGGTACATATGGACACGCGGGGCGCCTATGACTCGATGCAAGAGAAGGTCGCCCGGGCCGTCAACGCGGACGCGGAGGTGATCCGTCCGGTGAGCTGCGCGATCAATCCCCAGGGCGGGCTGGCGGTGCTGAAGGGGAACCTGGCTCCGCAAAGCTCGATCGTGAAGTTTTCTGCGGTGGAGAAAGAGGCGTGGCTCTTCAAGGGTCCCGCGAGGGTGTACGAGTCGCAGGACGAAAGCTGGGCGGCGCTGCTGCGCGATGAGATCCACGCGGGCGACGTGGTGGTGATTCGCTACGAGGGTCCGGCCGGTGCGCCTGGCATGCCGCACCTGGAGACCTTCATGGCCGCCGTGCTGGGCAAGGGACTGGGAACCAAGATCGCGCTGGTGACGGACGGGCGATTCTCGGGCGCTACCGGAGGACTGGCCGTGGGCCACGTAGCGCCGGAGGCCTATTTGGGCGGCCCGATTGCGCTGATCCAAGAGGGCGACATGATCGAGATCGACATCGAAAAGCGCAGGCTGACGGCCCAGGTGACGGACGAGGAATTTGCGCGGCGGAAGAAGAATTGGCGGCGGGTGGAAAAGCCGGCAACCGGATGGCTGAATTTGTACAAGAAGATGACGACGTCGGCGCATCAGGGGGCGACGATTTATTGGGAGTGAGGAAGGCTGGCGCACGCGGACTGGTAAGTTGTTTTGAGGATGTTCCCGCACCCGGAGGACCCATGACGCTTGCTGGTCGAACATTGGCTTTAGTCTTGCTTCTTGCGACCTTGCCCGCGTTCTGCCAGACGGGACCCGCGAAGAAGCCCCAGGCCAAGGCTGAGGATATGCAAGGCCTGATTATCCATGGACCGGGGTTTGCGTTTCTTGCAAACGAACCGGATGACTGGAACGTGGACACGGGGCGGACGGCGAGAGAATACGGGGCCAACGCAATTTTCTTCCCGCGTGCGCTAGCATCCCGCTCGCGCCATGTGACCATTCGTGTCAGGCTGAATCGCAAGACCACGGAAGATCCGACGGAACAATTGCGGGTGGACATGGGCGAATACAAGAGCAAGTACCCGTCCACCCGGTTTGCGGATTTCGGCGCGGCACACCCGGGCTACAAGCTGGCCGCAAAGCTCTTTTATACAGAAAAGGAGTTTTACGACTACGTCGTTTACTTGAACCCTGGATCACAAAGCGGGTTCGTGTTCACGGTGTCACTGGCAAAAGAACAGGAGCCGGCAACGAAGGATGAGCTTAATGCATTTGCTCACGTGTTGCAGTCGCTACAGTTTGTGACGGGAGAAGTACAAAAGCAGCAGCCCCGATAGTTTTGAAGAATCGAAATCTGCCCCACCCTTCGCCAAAATCGGGCGATAGGGTGGGCCACCCGGTTTTACGTAGGCTAACTACAGGAGCCATCTATGTTTGTCGGCATTGAGCATCCCGGCATCGCCGTGCGCGACACGCGCGCGATGGCCGAGTGGTACTGCAAGATTTTTGGGCTGCGGGTGGTGTTCGACAACCGGGCCGAGCGGCCGGCCTTTATGCTGAAGGCGGCCGATGGACGGATGATCGAGATTCTGCCGGCGACCTCGGGCGCGCCCACGCAGTACGACCAGTTCCTGCACGGACTGCGTCACGTGGCGTGGGAGGTGACGGATTTCGATGCTGCACTGGCGCACCTGAAGCAGCATGGGATCAGCGAGTTCTTTGACCACCGGGAGACGGCCGAGACGCGGCTGATCTTCTTCCGCGACCCAGAGGGGAACCTGTTGCACATTGTGTGGCGGGTGCGTCCGCTGGGGTAGCGAGCGAATCGTGAGTTTCGCGGGGCTTCGGCTTAGGCTGAAGCCCTTTCCTTATTGGGGAGATTCAAGAACGGGACAAAAGCCCCACTCAAGCCAACGGCGGGCTTGAATGGGGCACCGGCGACCTCAAAGTCAAAATCAAAATCCCCATCCTTACGCGCCAACATCGGGCGCGTGAGGATGGGGCACCTGCTTCACTGACCAATCGACGCGTTCAGCACTTCTTCGCCATCCTCTCTTTGAAGCGGCGCTCGATTTCGGCGGGGGTGACGTCTTCGACGTGGGTGGCGAGGAACCAGTGGTTGCCGGCCACGTCGGCCAGGCCGCCGCAGCGGTCGCCGTAGAACTCGGTGGTGGGTGGCCGCAGCGAAGTGGCTCCGGCGGCGAGGGCGCGGCGGAAGCTTTCGTCCACGTCCTTGACGTAGACGTAGAGAGTGGTGGGCCGGGGCGGCCAGTCGCCCATGGGTTCGCCCATCATGATGAGCGAGTCGCCGATTCTGACCTCGGCGTGCATGACGCCACCATCGGGACGCGGCATGCGTTCGACGAGTTCGCCGTCCAGCGCCTGCTGGAGAAACGCGATCACCTTGTCCGCATCGGGGATGATCAGGTATGGGATCACCGTGTGAGAACCGCCGGGTTTGTAGTTCACCGCCATTGGCCTGCCTCCGTCGCGCAAAGTGCCTAAATCTAGATGCGGACCGCACCCGTCAGGCTGCGCGCGGAGTTGCGGATCACGTATTTTTTTGCCGCCTTTGCACCATCTCGGCTAAACTTTGTGACACGGCAATCTCCTCTGGAACTCGCGGGGTGTCGAGTCTCGACCAACGATGGGTTAGCGTGACGGCGTCGGCGCCGGGGTGTCCGGAGTTTCGATTGCTCAGGATCAAGGAGGAGCGTTGACGCCCCGAACTACAGCCAATTTCCATCCCGCCAGCGCGCTGGACTACCTGCCGCGGCCCGAACTGGAGTTGCTCCAGTTGTCGCGGTTGCAGGCGATCATCGCGCGTGTGTATGAGCGCGTGCCGCTGATGCGCTCGCGCATGCAGGAGCGCAAGCTCACGCCGCAAGACATCCGCTCCCTGGCCGACGTGGCGCTGCTTCCCTTCACCGTCAAGACCGACCTGCGCGACACCTATCCCTTCGGGCTGTTTGCCAGCACGATGGACGACGTGGTGCGCCTGCACGCTTCCAGCGGCACGACCGGCAAGCCGATCGTGGTGGCCTACACCAAGCAGGACCTGGACGTGTGGTCGTCGGTGATGGCGCGTTCGCTGGCCGCCTGCGGCGTACACGGCAAGGACATCGTGCAGAACGCCTACGGCTACGGGCTCTTTACCGGCGGACTGGGCGCGCACTACGGTGCCGAATCCCTGGGCGCGACGGTGGTGCCGGCGTCGGTGGGCAACACCGACCGGCAGATCATGCTGATGAGCGACTTCGGGGTGACGGCGATCTGCTGCACGCCGACCTACTTCATCCACCTGATCGAACGCGCCGGGCAGATGGGCGTCGACATACGCAAGCTGCCGCTGCGCGCCGGCGTCTTTGGCGCCGAGCCGTGGACGGAGTCGATGCGGCGGCACATCGAGGCCGAGGCGCAGATCAAGGCGTACGACATTTACGGGCTGTCGGAGATCATCGGGCCGGGCGTGGCCATCGAGTGCGCGTGCCAGAACGGGCTGCACATCTTTGAAGATCACTTCCTGGCCGAGATCATCGATCCGGATACGGGTAAGCTATTGCCGGACGGCGAAGAGGGCGAACTGGTGCTGACAACGCTCAGCAAGCAGGCGATGCCGCTGATACGCTACCGCACGCGCGACATCACGGCGCTGATGCCGGAGCCGTGCGACTGCGGCCGCAGCATCCGGCGGATGCGGCGCATCGGGCGGCGCAGCGACGACATGCTGATCATCCGCGGCATCAACGTCTTCCCGTCGCAGGTGGAGACCGTGCTGCTGGAGGTCGAGGGCACGCTGCCTCATTACCAGATCATCCTCACGCGCGAGCACGGTTTGGACCGCATGGAAGTGCAGGTGGAGGTGACACCCGAGCTGTTTGGCGACACCGTGGGTTCACTCGAAGCGCTGGAGCAGAAGCTCGGGGCGGCCATGGAGCGCGTGCTGCAGGTGCGCGCCGAGATCACGCTAGTTGCCCCCCACACCATTCAACGCAGCGAAGGAAAGGCCAAGAGGGTCATCGACCGGCGGCAATCATGAAAATCACACAGCTATCCGTATTCGCCGAAAACAAACCGGGCCAGCTGATCGCGCCGTGCCGCGTGCTGGCCGAGGCCGGGGTCAACATCCGCGCGCTGTCGCTGGCCGACACGCAGCGCTTCGGCATCCTGCGGCTGATCGTGAACGATGCTGCGACGGCACGCGAGGCGCTGGAGAAGGCCGGGTTCCTGGTGAAGACGACCGAGGTGGTCGGCATCGAGGTGCCGGACCGTCCGGGCGGCATGGCCGAGGTGCTCGGAGCGCTGGAATCGGCGGCGGTCAACATCGAGTACATGTACGCGTTTCCGTTCGGACAGGGAGAGAACGCGGTCGTGATCTTCCGCTTCGACAATCCCGACGCGGCCATCACGAGGTTGCAGCAGGCCGGCATCAACCTGATGGCGACGCATCAGTTGTAGGGGAAGGTAGAATGTCCCGCCCTGGCAACACCAGCCAGGACGGGGCACCCTGCAGTCCCGGTGCCCCAGGTTCGCGAAGCTAACCTGGGAACACCTTCGCCGGTTGCACGCGGCTCTCAGCCGCAATAGAATTTCCTGTTCCAGTACGTCATCGCTCGCGGCGCATCCTGCGCGGAGGCTCTTATGCCCATCGATACCAAACCTTCCGTCACTTCCTACGTTCCCATTCAGGCTCCGCGCGGCACCCAGCTCACCTGCCGCGGCTGGCAGCAGGAAGCGGCCATGCGCATGCTGATGAACAACCTCGACGAAGCGGTGGGCGAGCGCCCGCGCGACCTCGTGGTGTACGGCGGCACGGGACGCGCCGCGCGCAACTGGGCCTGCTACGCGGCCATCATCAAGGCGCTGCGCGGGCTGGCCGACGACGAGACGCTGCTGGTGCAGTCGGGCAAGCCGGTCGGCATCTTCCGCACCCATGAATACGCGCCACGCGTGCTGCTGGCCAACAGCAACCTGGTGGGCCACTGGTCGAACTGGGAGAAGTTCAACGAACTGGAGCGCGCCGGGCTGATGATGTACGGGCAGATGACCGCCGGTTCGTGGATCTACATCGGCTCGCAGGGGATCATCGAGGGGACGTTTGAGACCTTTTCCGCCGCCGGTGAAAAGCACTTTGGCGGCGATCTGACGGGCAAGCTGATCGTCAGCGGCGGCATGGGCGGCATGGGCGGCGCGCAGCCGCTGGCGGCGACCATGACGGGCGCCTGCTTTCTCGGCGTCGAGGCCGATCCCGAGCGCATCAAGAAGCGGCTCAAGACGGGCTACTGCGACTTCATGGTGAACTCGCTCGACGAGGCGCTGCGCATCCTCAAGAACGCGGTGCGCAAGAAGGAAAACATTTCGGTCGGGCTGGTGGGCAACTGCGCCGACGTGATTCCGGAGCTGGCGCGGCGCGGCGTGGTGCCCGACCTGCTCACCGATCAGACCTCGGCGCATGATCCGCTGAACGGATACATTGCCACCGGCATGACGCTGGACGAAGTGGCCGAGATGCGCAAGAGCGATCCGAAGGGATACCTGGAGCGCTCGATGGACTCGATGGCGCGCCACGTGGAAGGCATGCTGGCGCTGCAGAAGATGGGCGCGGTCACGTTTGACTACGGCAACAACATCCGCACGTTTGCCTTTGAGCGCGGGGTGAAGGATGCCTACAACTTCCCCGGATTTGTGCCCGAGTACATACGGCCGCTGTTTTGCGAAGGGCGCGGGCCGTTCCGCTGGGTCGCGCTGAGCGGCGAGCCGTCCGACATCTACACGACGGACGATCTGGTGCTGTCGATGTTCCCGCACAATCCGATTCTTGAGCGGTGGATCAAGCTGGCGCGGCAGCGCATTCAGTTCCAGGGACTGCCGGCGCGCATCTGCTGGCTGGGCTATGGCGAGCGCGCCGAGTTCGGCCTCGCCATGAACGACCTGGTAAAGAAGGGCAAACTGAAGGCGCCGATCGTGATCGGGCGCGATCACTTGGACTGCGGCTCGGTGGCGTCGCCCTACCGCGAGACCGAGTCGATGAAGGACGGCAGCGACGCGGTGGCCGACTGGCCGCTGCTGAACGCCATGCTGAATACGGCCAGCGGCGCGTCGTGGGTCTCAATCCACAACGGCGGCGGCGTGGGCATCGGCTACGCGCAGCACGCCGGGCAGGTGACGGTCGCCGACGGAACCGACGGCATGGCGCGGCGCATTGAGCGCGTGCTGACAAACGATCCGGGCATCGGCGTGGTGCGGCATGTGGACGCGGGGTATGAAGAGGCCGAGCGGTTTGCGGAGAAGGCGGGGATTCGGGTGCCGATGAAGGAGTAGGGGCGCAACTGAATGCAGGCTGCCGGCCAGAACCCAGGTTAGCGCCCAAAAACGGGGCGCGAACCTGGGGCACCCGGCGAACCTGGGGCGCCCGGCACTGCCCCGCGAAGGGAACCCGGCCAAATATCTATGCTATCTTGAGGCTACCAATGCTGGAGAACGCCCATGTCAGTTTTTGATTACTCAGGCCTGGCCTCTCTTTCCGATCTCGGCACTGCGGATTGGAAAGAACTGTTCCAGGTTCTGGAGGGGCGGCAGGAAGAATTCAGCCGTCAAAGTCATCGCTTCCGGTCGGAAGGTTATACCTGGCCGGCCAAGCCCCTATATAGCTGTTTTCGGGTTTGGGAATATCCGTATGCCTATTATCACTTGAAGAATTTTATTCAGGCATTCTCAGGAACACCGAAGATCGCCGATATAGGCAGCGGAGTGACCTTCATGCCGTTTGCGGTAGCCGACCTGGGAGCAGAGGTTGTCTGTGCCGACGTCGACCCGATATGCGGGGTCGATCTCCCGCGTGCTGGCGCTGTCATCCGCCACAACGGAACAGTAAGTTTTAGAGCGATTGAGGGGGCATCTCTACCGTTTGGCGACGCTGAACTCGATGCCGTATATTGCATCAGCGTGCTGGAGCACATTGACGCGTTTGAGCAGACCGTTCGGGAGATCGGGCGTAGTTTGAAACCAGGCGGGATGTTCCTGCTCACGTTCGATGTAGCGGTCCGGGGCGTGGAGGGAATCTCTGCCCCACGGCGCGCATCGCTGTTGCACGAGTTGGACCAGCGGTTCTCTGTTTTCGCCGAGACGCGGGATCTGCCATTGTCTGAGGCCCTGCTTTCCGATCGGGGACTTTACCCCATGAAAAATTGGAATACAGCATGGTATAGAGCGAAGCAGAGAATGAAGCCGCTGTTCGGAAGAACGCCGATCGCGGCGCCGCTGATGGCCGTCGAATTAATGGTCCTGCGCAAGC
>CAINCZ010000190.1 GCA_903847195.1 uncultured Acidobacteriota bacterium
AGGCCCGGGTAACTGTCCAGCCATCCCAGCCGGTTGACCAAGAGGTAGACGGGGATCATGTAGGACTCGAAGGGCACGATGATCGTTGCGATGAAGATGAAGAAAATGACGTTCATGGCGCGCGACTTGATCTTGGCGAAGGCATAGCCGGCGCTGGACGAGGTGAGCAGGATCATCACCGTGGACACGCCCGAGACCAGAAGCGAATTCAGGAAGAACCGTAGGAATGGCCAGCGGAGGAAGACTTCGCGGTAGTTCTCGAACGTCGGCGCCTGGGGGAGCATCCGCGGCGGCCAGAGGACCGTCTCGGCGCTGGGCTTCAGCGAGGTGAGCACCATCCAGACGATGGGAAACACGATCAGGAAGGCCAGCGGCGCCAGGATCAGGTGCCGGATCCCATCCTCGGCCAGGAAGCGTCTGAAGCCGCGTGCGCGCATGCGCCGGATCTCCTGCCCCGCCATGCCCTAGACCTTGGGCCGCAGGAAGCGAAACTCGATGATCGTCAGGGCGAAGACGATCACGAGCAGGATCATGGCCTCGGCCGAGGCGTATCCCATCTTGAGATAGCGGAACCCGTTCTCGTACATGTCCATCACGATGACGCGGACCGGGTTGGCGGGCGAGCCTTGCGGCCCCTCGGTCATCACATAGACCTGCGCGAAGACGTTGTAGGCGAAAATCGTGGCGATGACCACGTTGAAGAGCAGCATGGGGCGCATCAGGGGAATCGTGATCTGCGTCAGGCGCTGCCAGGCCGTGGCGCCGTCGATGCTGGCCGCCTCGTAGTAGTCCACCGGGATGTCCTTCAACCCGACCAGGAACAGGACCATGTAGTAGCCCACGCTCTTCCACACCGTCATGAGGATGATCGCCCAGATCGCAAGCTTGGAATTGATCAGCCACCCCTGGGGCGGCACGCCGAGAAATCCGAGGGCGTAATTCAAGATGCCGTAGGAGGGATCGTAGATCCATTTCCAAACGACCGACACGGGAACCATCGTCGGCACCACGGGCAGGAAGAAGAGGAACTTGTAGAGGTTCTCCAGCCGTCCGCGCATCGGCCGATCCAGCAGGACCGCCACGGTGAACGCCAGGACCAGCGTCACGGGCACCGTCACCACCGCAAACAGCGTGGTGTTGGACAGCGCCATCCGGAAGAGCGGGTCCCCGGCCAGCTTGACGTAGTTGTCCAGACCGATGAACGGCCGGACCGGCTTAACCAGGCTCCAGTTATGGAGGCTCATCCAGGCCGTGTCGAAGATCGGGATGATGCGGATGACGAGGTAGGCCAGGCAGACCGGCCCCAGGACCGCCAGACAATACTTCCACTGGGGCCCATACCAGCGCCACTGCGAGCGCCAGCGCGCCCAAGGGCCGACGCCGCTCCGAGCGGTGTTGGAAACAAGATCGCTCACACGATGCCCATCTGAAAGCTTCGCCCCTCCCGCTGCCGGAAGGGGCGAAGCCGGGGGTTCAGTGAACGCTACCTTCCGCAGTACAGCTTGTTCTCCTTCAGGATCTCGTTCGTCTCCTCGGCGGCCTCGTGAATCGCCTTGGCGATGCCGGTCGGGTTATCCAATAGGCTCTTGTCCTGGTAGGCCTTCACCAGCCGCTCGGCCAGCTTGGTGAACGACTCGTCGGTCACCGCCAGCCTCGGATAGGCGTAAAGCTCGTAGCCCTTGGGCACCTCGGCAAAGTACTTGTACTGTGGGACGTCGGTGTAGATGCTCGGGTGTCGCTTCACGACGTCGTTGCGCGGCGGCATCCAGCCCACCGTGTTGTAGAGGATATCCTCCAGTTCCTTGAGCTTGGGACCGTTGGCCATGAACATGATGAAGTCCCAGGCCTCCTTCGGCTGCTTGGAGCTTCTGGTCACGTAGAGGTTGGTCCAGAACAGCAGGGTGTTGGTCTTCTTGTAGGCGGGCAGCGGGGCCACGGCGTACTGCACGGCCGGGGCGTTCTTCTTCATGTACCCGACCAGCCAGGACTCGCGCACGAACATGGCCGCCTGCTGATTGGCCAATCCCTCGGCGTCCTGCTTGAGCTTGGGATCGTGGATCTTGTGCTTGAACATGGCGTCGATGTACAGCTTGAGCGTGTCACGACCGGCCTCGTTGTCGTACCCGGCCCGGTATTTGCCGCTCGTGGGCGTACACTCCTCAAACAGGTCGCCGCCGGCCGACTTCAGGAAGTAAGCCGCGATCATCGGGGTGATCAGGCGCGCGACGGCAAGGCTCATCAGCACGGAGACGACGATGGTGATGCCGAAATTCATGAAGAACTGGCCTGCGACGCCCGGCATCATGCCGACGGGCAGGAAGACCGCGACGATAGAGAAAGTGGTGCCGACCACGGCAAGGCCGATCTCATCCGCCGCGTCGATCGACGCCTGATAGGCGCTTTTGCCCATCCGCATATGGCGGACGATATTCTCGATCTCGACGATGGCATCGTCCACCAGCACGCCAGCGACCAGGCTGAGCGCCAGCAGCGTCATGAAGTTGAGCGTGAAGCCCATCAGCGTCATGATCCAGAAGGTCGGGATCGCCGAGAGGGGGATGGCCAGCGCGGAGATAATCGTCGCGCGTCGATCGCGCAGGAAGAGGAAGACGACAGCCACCGCCAGCACCGCGCCCTCAATCATCGCGCGCATCGCCACACGATAATTTTGCAGGGTATATTTCACATTGTTGGCGCGCTGGATGAAGTGGACTTTGGGGTTCTCCTTCTCCAGCTGGGCGAGCACCTTGGTGGCGGCGTTGTACACCGTCACGTCCGATGCACCGCGCGACCGGTACAGGCCGAAGCTGACGACGGGCTTGCCATCCATCTTGGCAATCGATCGCTGCTCGCCGAAGCTGTCCCGCACCGTGGCGATATCGCCGAGCTTGATGGACCGGCCATCGGCCAGCTGAAGCTGGGTCTGGCTGAGCGTGTAGGCATTCTGGCTGTTGCCGAGCACGCGCACCGATTGCTCGGCATTGGCGATTTCGGCGCGGCCGCCGGCCGCATTGGTGTTGATCAGGCGAAGCTGTTGGTTGACCTGGGCGGCGGTGATGCCTTGCGCCTGCATCCTGGCGGGATCGAGAACGACGCGGATCTCGCGCTGCACCGCGCCCTTGTTGCCCACTTGCTGCATGCCATCCACGGCGAGGAGGCGGCGCGAGACCGTGTCCAGCACATACCAGGAGAGCTGCTCCATGGTCATGTCGGTGCCCTGCGCGACATAATTGGCCAGGCTGTTCTGGTTGATGATGACGCGGCTGATCTGCGGTTCGATGATGCCGTCGGGAAGCTGGGCGCGGATCTGCGAGATGGCGTCGCGCACATCGGTGGTGGCGCGATCCACCGGTGTTTCGATCGTGAACTGTACGAAGGTCTGCGAAACGCCCTCGCTGACCGTGGAGCTCATATCCTCCACGCCTTCGAGATTGCGCACCGCCGCCTCGACGCGCTGCGTGACCTGCGTCTCCAGCTCGGTGGGAGCGGCGCCGGGCTGGCTGACGTTGATCACCACCGCCGGGAAGGTGATCTCCGGGTTTTGGTTCAGGCTCATCCGCATGAACGAGACGAAGCCGGCCAGCGTCAGCGCCGCGAACAGGACGATCGAGAAGATCGGGTTGCGGATCGACCAGGCGGAGATGTTGCGCATAAGTGGTTATTTCGCCGCGCTGAACTCGGGGATGATCTTCTCGCCGGGGGTCAGGAACGCGCCGGCGCTGACCACCACCTTTTCCGATCCGGTCAGGCCATCCATGATGCTGACGCCGATATCGCTGACGTCGCCGATCTTCACGGCGCGGCGGGCGACACTGTTGTCCGGCCCAACGACATAGACGAAATTGCCCTTGTCGTCTGCGAGCACCGCCGATTGCGGCAGCAGCGGCACATCGGCCTTGCCGCTCGAAATATCGGCCTCCGCGAAGCCGCCGGGGCGCAGCGAGGCGTCATAGGGCAGGGCAATGCGGGCAAAGCCCTGGCGCGTGGTGGGATCGATGATCGGGGAGAGCTGCCAGATTTGGCCGGCAATGGATTTGCTGCCGCCGATCGGCGTCACCTGCGCGGGCGTGCCGATGCTCATCCGGGCGAGCTGCTGCTCGGGAACGCGCGCCTGCATTTCCATAGCGCCGTCCTCGGCGATGCGGAACAGGACGCCTTGGCCGGAGGTGACGATCTGGCCAGGCTCCACCGCGCGGGTCAGCACCAACCCGCCCTTGGGCGCGCGAATGACGAGGCGGTTGTTGCGCGCCGATTGCTCGCCAAGCTGGGCGCGGGCGACGGCGACGCGGGCCACCGCCTGATCGCGCGCCGCGGTCTTGGCGTCGATATCCGCCTTGGAGATGAAGCCGTTCTTGACCAGCGCCTTGGCGCGATCGAGGTTGGACTGCGCGAGCTGCGCATCAGCGACGGCAACCTTGATCGCGGCCGCGAGGCTGGCG
>CAINCZ010000191.1 GCA_903847195.1 uncultured Acidobacteriota bacterium
ATTCGCCTCGATCCCCGTCCGCTCAACTACCTGGCGAACCCGCTTTTCGGTTTCTTTGCACTTCGCACAACCGGGGCCATATACCGTTATGTTCAACATAAGTCCTTCCCTACATGATCAGATTGAAGACGTAACCAACAACTAGAATGCCCGCCGTGACGACACCCACGAAAACGGCAATTAACTGCGGCCGAAGCACCTTGCGGAGAATGATTGTTTCCGGGAGCGACAACCCGATGACAGACATCATGAAGGCCAAGACGGTTCCCAGCGCCGCGCCCTTTCCCAGCAATGCCTGCACGACCGGTATGATTCCTGCTGCATTTGAGTACATCGGCACGCCGATAAGAACGGCCAATGGCACCGACCACCAATTCCCTTTGCCCATGATGGAAGCCATGAAATTCTCCGGAACGTAGCCGTGGATTCCGGCGCCGACCGCGATGCCAGCCAGAACAAATGGCCAGACCTTGCCGACGATATCGCGCATCGATTCTTGCCCCAACCGGATCCGCGCGCCCCAAGAGATGGTGCCGCTTTCTGCTCCGGAAGTTGAGGGGACTTCGTAAACCCACGGTTCGACAAATCGCTCCAGGTGAAGCCGCCCGATTACCCAGCCGGTCATCATGGCAATGAGCAGGCCGGTTCCGGCATAGATCGCCGCGATCTTCCATCCGAACAGGCCTAATAACAGCACCAGCGCGACCTCGTTCACCATCGGCGCCGAGATCAGGAACGAAAACGTCACACCGAGGGGCACGCCCGTGGTGACAAATCCGATGAACAGCGGCACTGCCGAGCAGGAACAGAACGGCGTTACCACACCCAGCAGCGCGGCCATGACATTACCGATAGACTCGCCACGGCGCGCCAGCATTGCACGGGTCCGCTCCGGCGTGAAGAACGATCGGATGATACCGACGCCGAATACAACCAGCGTCAGCAACATCAGCACCTTCGGCGCTTCATACACGAAGAACTGTACGGCTGATCCGAGGTGGCTGCCGCGCGTCAGCCTTAGCAGGGAAAATGCTAGCCAATCCGCCGCCACGCTCAGATGCGTGTAGACGGTCCACCAGGCTGCCGCAGCAACCACTCCGCCCGCCAGTTGCCATTTGAGCGATCCCGCGCCGTTGCTTTCCGCTGCGACCGGTTCCGTCCCCCGAGTCCCCATGGTGGCCCTCATCAACTTCCGTTACCTCTCATATACTAAACGCACGCTTCAGCTAGGTGTTACATACACTGGTCGTTATTGTGCCTCACTTTCCCGCTAATTCACGAGTGGCGTCTGCCCGGAGTTCGATCTGAAGCCCGGCAGATTAATCGGCGACGATGCACGTCCCGGCGCTATCCTCCGCTCAGGCAACGCCCCTTCTTCCCCATAAAACGCTCGCCCGGAGCATGGCGCTCCGGGCTTCTTGTCTCCACCTTTCAGGATCCGTTTAATTCCTACATCTTCAGGTTCGACAGCGCGATCTCGGCCACCGATATCGCCGCAAACACCGCGAAGGCCACCAGCGATGCCAGCGCCAACCGCTTCTGTATCCTCGGCGCCGCCTCTTTCAAACTCCGCCGATGCTTAAACGGCTCGATCGCTCCGGTGCCGATCCCGCACACCGTCGCCACCAGCAGGCTCAGATACATCGGATATCCGATGTACCCATATTCTTTCTGTAGCAAGCAGAACGGGCAGTGATGCGTCGGCAGCTCGTAGATATAAGGCGAGATGAACGAAATCACCGCCAGCACGCTCACCAGGAACATGATCGCACTGACCAGCGAGAATGCCTCTGCCCCGCGCTCCCGCCTGTAGAAGTAAGTTCCCAGTCCTAGCGTTAGCGCCAGCAGCCCCGCGAATCCCCACTCCATCAGATCGATCGGCAGAGCCAGCAGCGCACCCACCGCGCCCGCCGCTTCCGCCGTAAACAGCGTGCCGCAGCAGGACGTAATAATATTCGGCTTCAGTCCGAGAAAGTACGCTGTCTGCGTGATAGTCTCGGCCGCCGCGAGCGGCGTCATCAGCATCAGCAGGCGATACTTCGCCTTGATCGCCGGATAGTCATACGCGCTGCTGTCCGTGTGGTTCAGCACCAGCCACACGCCGGCCAGCACCACGTTCAGGACCTTCAGCAGCATCGCCGGATAACCCCACGCGTTCGCGTGCAGGCTTCCGGCGGCGCACATCGCGCCGGTGAAAAATGGCGCCAGCCGGTCTGCCGCATAAATGAACAGCACCAGCAGAAACGCCTGGAACCCCATGCCATAGCTGATGATCGTCGAAATCAGGCTGGTCCGTCGCTCCAGTTCCAGTTGCCGCTCGCTTCCGCTGGCCAGGTCCCAATGCTGCAGGATCTGCCCGCCGTAGTAGCTGGAATACACCAACATCAGCGTCACGAGCGCCGATCCCGCCAGGAGCGCAACGATTGCCGGCGAAAAGATCA